>NZ_VWWC01000011.1:0-89839 GCF_011753175.1 Burkholderia sp. Cy-637
CGCGTCGGGGAAGGCCGCGCCGAGCAGGGCCAGCGAGGGCGGCACGCACAGCGCGGCGCCCACGCCCTGCAGCACGCGCGAGGCGATCAGCAGGGCCGGCCCGTTGGCCACCCCGCAGCCGATCGAGGCGCAGGTGAACACGGCGAAGCCGGCCACGAACACGCGGCGCGCGCCGAAGCGGTCGGCCAGCGCGCCGGCGCTGAGCAGCAGGCTCGCGAAGGCCAGCGTATAGGCGTTGACGATCCATTCGAGCCCGGCCGCGTCGATCGACAGGCCGTCGCGCAGGCGCGCCAGCGCGACGTTCACCACCGTGACGTCGATACAGACGATGACGAAACCGAGGCTGGTGGCGAGCAGCGCCAGGCGCGGCGAGCGATGCGGGGAAGCGGGCATGAGACGGAATCCGGGGTGAGCGTGCCAGGGCGGATCGGTTGATCCACGGGGTTCGGCGCCCACTGTATTCCCTAAGCAAAACTGGATAAACGGGCCAATCCTTGCAAGAGAATCCACTAATATTGCGCAATGGACCTACTCAAAGCGATGACCGTCTTCGTGCGCGTGGTCGAGAGCGGCAGCCTCAGCGCGGCCGCGCTCGCCTGCGACCTGTCGCCGACCATGGTCGGCAACCATCTCCAGGCGCTGGAGGCGCGGCTCGGCACGCGGCTGCTCCATCGCACCACGCGCAAGCAGCAGCTCAGCGCGTTCGGCCAGGCCTATTACGAGCGCTGCATCGAGATCCTCGGCCTGGTCGACGATTCGGAGCGCCTCGCGCTCGATCATCTGGCGACGCCGCGCGGGCGGCTGCGCGTGACCGCGCCGGTGGTGTTCAGCAACGAATGCCTGATTCCCTCGCTGGCCGATTATTACGCGCGTTATCCCGAGGTCAGGCTCGACGTGGTCGCCACCGATGCGCTGACCAACCTGATCGACGACGGCTTCGAGGCGGCGATCCGCGTCGGCGCGCCGGGCAGCGAGGATGTGGTGGCGCGGCCGCTCGCGCCGTACCGGCTGATGCTGTGCGCCTCGAAGGCCTATCTGAAGGCGCACGGCGTGCCGTCGACGCCGGCGGACCTGGCCGCGCATCAATGCCTGAGCTATGCCTATCCGCCGCGCTCGGAATGGTATGCGGCCAAGGCCGAGTGGCTGCTGGACGGGCCCGGCGGGCAGGCGGGCGTGCCGATCGAGGGCCGGCTGCGGATCGACAATTCGGAGGCGTTGCGGCGCGCCGTGCTGGGCGGGCTGGGGATCGCCATGCTGCCGTCCGTGCTGGTCGGCGACGATATCCGCGCCAAGCGCCTGGTGGAAGTGCTGCCCGATTACCCCGCGCCCGAGCGCGCGCTGAACCTGCTCTACCTGCCGGAGCGGCGGATCTCGCCGAAGCTGCGCAGCTTCATCGATTTCATCGTCGAGCGCTTCGGCGCCGATGCGATCACCCGGCTGGAATCGGTGTATCGGCGCGCGAGCCTCAAGCCTTCGCCAGCAGCCGCTCCAGATGCTCGCGGGTCGCGGGCCACTCGTCGTCGATGATGCTGAAGCGTACCGAGTCGCGCTTGCGCCCGTCCGGCATGATGCGCTCGTGGCGCACGATGCCTTCCTGCCTGGCGCCGATGCGCAGGATCGCGGCGCGCGACTTCTCGTTGAGCACGTCGGTGGTGAACTGCACGCGCACGCAGCCGAGCACCTCGAAGGCATGCATCAGCAGCAGGTACTTGCATTCGGTGTTGGCGCCGGAGCGCTGCATCGAGGCGCCCAGCCAGGTGTGGCCGATCTCGAGCTTGCGGTTGGCGCGGTCGATCTTCCAGAAGCGCGTGCTGCCCACCACGCGGCCGGTCTCGCGATGGACGATCGCGAAGGGCATCACGGTGCCGGCACGCTCGCCTTCGAAGGCCTTCGCCAGATAAGCCTCGACCGTGTCCGGCCCGGGCACGTTGGTGACCTTCAGGTTCCAGAGTTCGCCGTCCGCGGCGGCGGCCAGCAGTTGCTCCGCACCGACGGAACTCAGGGGGCGCAGCTCGACCAGCCGGCCGGTCAGGGTGGGGGTGTCGATCATCGTGGATTCAATCATTCAATGCTTCGGGCGCCACGCGTCGAAGCTCACGGGCCGTTGGCGATCGGCCTTGATCACGCTGGCCTGGTCGGGCAGCAGCGCGTCGGCGTCGGGGCGGGGATCGGGATTCAGCTCGCTGCTGTGGACGATTTCCTGGTGGAACAGCCAGCCGCGCCGAGCCGCATCGTAGTGGAACGTGATGTTGTCGCTCCAGTGGTTCGGGCCGGCGGCCACGCCGTTCTGGACCGAGAAATAGCGGTGCTTGATCGCGAGGCCGTTGTCGTCCAGATCGAGGTAGGGGTCGCCCGACACGCCGCCCTGGTCGGCGCGCATCACCACGAAATCATTGCGGGCCGCCAGCGCGTAGCGGCCGTCGGCGCCCTGCGTGATCAGCAGCAGCGGGCGCGCGGAAGGGCGTGCTTCGGTATCGGGGATCCGGTGCACCACCACCAGGTAGTCGGTGCGTCCCGCGTCGGTCAGCGAGCCGGCCAGGTGATCGAGCACTTCATAGCCGGCGGGGACCAGCTTCTGTACGGCGGCCGGCAGTTCGGGATTGTCGGGGCAGCGCGAGGGTGCCGTATCGCAGGCGGCCCGGGCCGCCGCGCTGAACAGCGTGGCGGCCGCGGCGAGCCCCGCCCATGCCGCGCGCCAGCGGCGCGCCTCAGCCCAGCGGCGCATCGAGGCGGCGGCCGAAGCGATCGAGGCGAGGCAGGTAATCGCGGCTCGGGTCGAGCGAGAAGGCCACGCGCCGCGCGCGGCCCATGATCTCGTCGCGCGGGAAGAAACCGAAGTAGCGCGAGTCGGCGCTGTTGTCGCGATTGTCGCCGAGCATCAGGTACTGGCCCGGCGGCACCACGATCGGGCCGAAGGATTCGCGCGGGCTCGGCGCCTCGGGCGAGAGGCGCACCGTGTGCGGCGCGCCGCCGATCCGCTCGGCCAGGTACTCGCCCGGCGAATCGGCATCGCTGCGCAGCAGGTTGCTGCCGATCGGGCGGTAGTCGGCGCGCTTGCCGTTGATGGTCAGCACGTTGTCGTGCATCGCCACCGTGTCGCCGGGCAGGCCGATCAGGCGCTTGACCAGCAGCTCGTGCGCCGCCGCCGAGTCGATCGTGACGATGTCGCCGCGCTGCGGCTCGTGCAGCCGCGCGAGGCGCAGGTGGGTGAAGGGGATGCGGATGTCGTAGGCCATCTTGTCGACCAGGATCCGGTCGCCGATCCGGATGGTCGGCAGCATCGAGCCGCTGGGCACCACGTTCCAGTCGGCCACCGCGCTGCGGAAGACCACCATCAGGAACAGGAAGGCGATGAAGCCCTTGTTGGCTTTCCACAACCTGACAATCATGCGCATCTTGCTGTAAGCCGCCGGGCGGCCCGTGTTTCGTGTATGCGGACTATACCCGAAGCGCGCCGCCGGCAACGCGCGGCCGCCTCGCTGGCGGCCAGTCATGGCGGGCGCGCGGTGCCGGCCCGGAATCAGTCGACCCGATGCAGCGCGATGCGTACCGACTGGCGCCAGATGTCCTCGCGCAGCAGGTAGAACGAGGCGGCCAGCAGCACGATGTCCTTCATCAGGAAGGGAACGTTGCCGACCATGGCCGGGAAGCCGCCGGCCGACGCCGCCCAGCCGCCGGGCATGAACGGAATGATGGTGACGGTCGCCACGAAGGTACCGACCGAGCCCAGTGCGCCGAGGGCGCCGAGGCGCTTGTCGCGGAAGCCGGCCAGGATCAGCAGGCCGAAGCTCCATTCGCAGACGCCGAGAAACCAGCTCGCGCCGCGGATCCCGAACACGGGATAGAGCCAGCGGATCAGCGGCCCGTTGCTGATGTAGGGGATCAGTACCTGAGCCTCGTAGGCGAACCACTTCTGGTAGCCGAAGAAGAAAAACATCACGACCATCGACAGTCGGACGATCGGATAGGCGTAGTCCCGTTGAATCAGGTCGGAACGGGCAAGACGGTCAATGAGCGCATCCATGCGGGCAGGAAGGAGAGAAAGAGAGGAGGGCGGGGCGCGCCTCGCATGCCGCGGCGACGCGCCCGTTCGGATCGGCTTACTTCGACGGGAAGTCCAGGTCCGTGTCGTTGATCCGGTTGAAGGTGTTCGTGAACACGGTCAGGCCGATCGCTAGCGAGAGATCGGCAAGCTGGGCCTCGGTGTAGCCGGCGGCGCGAATCGTCTCGACTGCGGCCGGCTCCAGCGTGCCGCGCGTGCTCATCACGAGCTCGACGAAGTGCAGCAGGGCATCGAGCTTCGCGTTGCCGGTCGGCTCCTTGGCGCGGATGCGGCGCAGCGCGTCGGGCGCGAGGCCCGCCAGCCTGCCGAGCATCGCGTGCGCGGCGACGCAATAGTCGCAGCCGGTGAATTCACTGACGGCCAGCTTGACCGCCTCCAGCTCCTGGCGGCTCAGGCTGCCGCCGGCCAGCGCGGTTTCGGCCTGCAGCACGCTCTTCAGCGAAGCGGGCGCGAGATGACCGAGCGTGGCGAACAGGTTCGGCAAGCTGCCGCCGGCGAACTTGCGGACCGCGGCGTAAGCGTCGGCGGTGTCGCCCGTGGCGGTATCGACGGCGGGGAAGAGGATGCGGCTCATGGTGTGCTCCTGGGTTTCGTTGGTTGAGGAGCCCTCACTTTATCGATCGATAGTGAGCTTTACGATAACGAATAGGCTCAATAAAATGCTCCAAAGTATCAGGAGAGAGAACGATGTCGGTGTCGAAGGACTGGCTGAGCCGTCTGCTGGAAATCATGACTGTGAGGGGCGAACTGGAAATCCGCTGCGCCTATGGCGCGCCGTGGCGGATCGCCTACGAGCCGTCGCCGCCGGGCGAGATCCCGTTCCATGTGCTGCTGGCCGGCTCGGCGGTGCTCGACTGCCCGGGCGGCGAAACCCGGGCCCTGCATGCCGGCGACATCGTGCTGCTCTCGCACGGCTCGGCGCATCAGTTGCATGACGGCAGCGGCAAGCGGGCGCTCGCGGAACACCGCTACGAGGACGTCAACGTGTTGGTCAGCGAGAACGCCGGCACGCAGGCGCGGCTCGACATGCTGTGCGGCCGCTTCGCGATCGCGCCGCCGCACGACCGCCTGGTGCGTGAATACCTGCCGGCGGCGCTGGTCGTCAGCACACGCGCCGGGACGGCGGCGTCGAGCGAGACCTCCGCGCAACTCGAAAGCCTGACGCGGCTGATGCGGATCGAGTCGGTCGGCGAGCGCCTCGGCGGCCATGCCATCCTCGATGCGCTCTCGTCGATGCTGTTCGCGCTGACGATCCGGCTGGCCAGCGAGCAGGGCGACGCGCCGGCCGGCCTGCTCGGCCTCGCGGCGTTGCCGCGCCTGGCACCGGCGGTGTCGGCGATGCTCAACGAGCCGGCCCGGCCCTGGACGGTGCCGGAGCTGGCCGAACGTTGCAGCATGTCGCGCGCGACCTTCCTGCGCCAGTTCCAGAAACGCCTCGGCCGCAGCGCGCATGAGCTGCTGCTCGACCTGCGCATGAGCCTGGCCGCGAATGCGCTGCGCGATCCGCAGGCCAGCACCGAGCGGATTGCCGAAGCGGTCGGTTACCAGTCCGTCGCGGCGTTCCGGCGCGCGTTTCGCGAACGCACGGGGACCACCCCGGGCGCGGCGCGGCGCGGCCACGCCGGCACGGGCGGGACTGGCGCCGTCTCGCCCGGGATCGAGGACTGAGGCTGCCGGCCCTCGCTTGCCGCCTCGTCCGGTTTATCCAACTTGCTGCTTCCTTCGCTCCCTCCATCCCCGCCGTCCTTGCCAGAAGCGCCTCCCGGCACTCGCATCCCTCGTCGCCTCGGTAGTCCTCCCGATATGACCCAATCTCATAGCCCCGATCAGGAAACATCGTTTCGTCGCTCGCAACGGCGCTGTCGATAATCGCCCCAACTCAAACCCGAACGACGAGACACCGCAATGACCGCAACTCCCCGCAAGTCGCTCTACATCGGCGAAGGCTTCGAAGGCCCCGGCGTGAACCTGGCGCACATCAACGTGCTGGTCGGGCCGCGCGAGGGCCCGGCGGGACAGGCGTTCTCCACCGCGCTGGCCACGCCCTCGGCCGGCCACGCGCCGTTCGTGGTGATCGCGCAGCCGGGCGTGCCGACCAAGCCGCTCACGCTCTACGTGAACAAGGCGCAGATCGCCAACGACTTCCACGGCAACGCCACCTGGGGCGCCTCGCAGGCCGGCATCGCCAAGGCCGTGGCCGAGGCGCTGGAAAGCGGCACGCTGCCGCCCGAGGCCGAGAACGACTGGGTGGTGGTGACGGCGAACTGGGTGAACCCGCAGACCGACGACCTCGACGCCGTGTTCGAGAACAACTACCGCGCCTGCCGCAACGCGATCGTCGCGGCGATGGAAGGCCTGCCGCTGCGCGACAAGGTGTTCGCGGCCGCGCGCGAAGTCTCGAACCCGTTCTACACGCCCAACAAGAGCTGACCGGCGCGCCGCGCCGGCATCGACACGAACATGCCGCGGCCGAGCGAGCCGCGCCTGGAGGAAACATGGAATACGTCCGCCTCGGCCAATCCGGCCTGAAGGTCTCCCGCCTGTGCCTGGGCACCATGAACATGGGCACGCCGCAATGGAAGCCCTGGATCTTCGACGAAGCGCAGAGCGAGCCGATCGTGCGCCACGCGCTGGAGGCCGGCGTCAACTTCATCGACCTGGCCGATTTCTACTCGACCGGCGTGGGCGAGGAAGTGGTGGGCCGCATCCTCAAGCGCGCCGCGCGCCGCGAGGAAATCGTGGTGACCACCAAGGTCGGCTACGACATGGGCGCCTACCCGAACGCGGGCGGTCATTCGCGCAAGCACGTGCTGGACGGCATCGACGGCTCGCTCAAGCGCCTCGGCATGGACTACGTCGACATCTACATGCTGCACTACTTCGACGTGAACACGCCGGTCGAGGAAACCATGAGCGCGATGCACGACATCGTGCGCGCCGGCAAGGCCCGCTACATCGGCGTGTCGACCATGTACACCTGGCAGTTCGCCAAGATCATGCAGGCCTGCGAGCGCAACGGCTGGGACAAGCCGATCAACATGCAGCTGCAGCTGAACCTGGCCTATCGCGAGGAAGAGCGCGAGATGGTGCCCTACTGCATCGACCAGGGCGTGGGCGTCTCGGTATTCAGCCCGCTGGCGCGCGGCCTCTTGACCTGCGATGCGCAATCGACGCGCAACCAGACCGACTTCTTCACCGCGCAGATGTACGGCGACCCGGCCTCGCGCGCGATCGCCGAATCGGTGGCCGCGGTGGCGCGCCGCCGCGGCGTGGCGCCGGCGCAGATCGCGCAGGCCTGGGTGCTGGGCCGCCCCGGCGTGTCGAGCATGCTGGTGGGCGCCGACACGGTGGCGCAGTTCGACAGCGCGCTGGCCGCGCTGGGCACCAAGCTCGGCGAGGAGGAGCTGTTCGAACTCGAGCGCAACTACACGCCTTGCGACCTGATCAACGACTACACGGCCGGCCGCCGCATCGCGCGTGAAGCGCGCGCGGCGCAGGGCGAGTTCGCCGGCGATTTCCCGCCGGTGCCGGAAGCCGCCTGAGCACGACGCGAGGACATCGAGATGAGCGAATTCCTGAAGACGGGCCACTACATCGGTGGCGAATGGCATGAGCCGCGCGGCGGCGAGGCCACCTACGCGGTGCTGAACCCGGCCACCGGCGAGACTGTCGCCGAAGTCGCGCGCGGCGGCGCGGTCGAGACTCGGCATGCGATCGCGGCGGCCGAGCGGGCCTGGCCCGCCTGGCGCGCGCTGACCGCCAAGGAGCGCGGCGCGCGCGTCAAGCGCTGGGGCGAGCTGATGCTCGAGCATCGCGACGCGCTGGCCGAGCTGCTCACGCGCGAGCAGGGCAAGCCGCTGGCCGAGGCCAAGGGTGAGGTGGGCTACGCGGCGAGCTTCTTCGAGTGGTTCGGCGAGGAAGCCAAGCGCATGTACGGCGACGTGATCCCGAGCCCGAAGCCGAACTCGCAGATCGTGGTGACCAAGGAGCCGGTGGGCGTGGTGGCGGCCATCACGCCCTGGAATTTCCCGCTCGCGATGATCACCCGCAAGGCCGGCCCCGCGCTGGCGGCCGGCTGCACCATGGTGCTCAAGCCGTCCGAGGAAACCCCGCTGTCGGCCTTCGCGCTGGCGGTGCTGGCCGAGCGCGCCGGGATTCCGGCCGGCGTGTTCAACATCGTGTCGGGCGACGCGGTGGCGATCGGCGGCGCGCTGACCGAATCGCCGGTGGTGCGCAAGCTCTCGTTCACCGGCTCGACGCGAGTCGGCAAGCTGCTCGCCAGGCAGTCGGCCGACACGCTCAAGAAGCTCTCGCTCGAACTGGGCGGCAACGCGCCCTTCATCGTGTTCGACGATGCCGATCTCGACGCGGCGGTGGAAGGCGCGATCGCCTCGAAATTCCGCAACACCGGCCAGACCTGCGTCTGCGTGAACCGCTTCCTGGTGCAGGACGGCGTCTACGAGGCCTTCACCGGCAAGCTGGCCGAGGCGGTGCGCAAGCTGCGGGTGGGCAACGCGCTGGCCGGCGAGGTCGACCAGGGCCCGCTGATCAACGCGGCCGCGCTCGACAAGGTGGAGCGCCACGTCGCCGACGCGACCGGCCACGGCGCGCGCGTGCTGACGGGCGGCCGGCGTCATGCGCTGGGCGGCACCTTCTACGAGCCGACCGTGCTGGCCGAGGTGGCCGCCGACGCGCTGATCGCCGAGGAGGAAACCTTCGGCCCGGTGGCGGCGTGCTTCCGCTTCTCGACCGAGGAACAGGCGATCGCCGCCGCCAACGACACGCCGTTCGGCCTGTCCGCCTACTTCTACACGCGCGACCTGGGCCGCGCCTGGCGCGTCGCCGGCGCGCTGGAAAGCGGCATGGTGGGCGTCAACGACGGGATCATCTCGACCGAGGTGGCGCCCTTCGGCGGCGTCAAGCAGTCGGGCCTGGGACGGGAGGGATCGAAGTACGGCATCGACGAATACGTCGAGCTGAAATACACGCTGATGGCCGGTCTCGGCCGATGAAGCCCGGAAGGGCGGCCGTGCCGGAAGGTGCGGCCGCCCTTTCGGCATGAAGCGCGCCGCGGGGGGATTCGCGGCGCGGGCCGCGCGCCCGGGCGACCGGGACGCGACGGCGGCGCAGGACGCAGGCGGCGGGCGGCACGCATCGAGGCGGCCCGGCGCGGCGCATGACGCACACAACCACAACAATGTTGGAGGCAGCTTGAATCAAGTCAATGTGCAAACCGGCGCGGTGCCTGCCGCCGCCATGCCGCTGGCGCGCGGCACCAGCACGCCGCAGAAACCGATGTCGCTCGACGACGTGCCGCTCAACGCCTTCCACCTGAAGATCGCCGGCCTGACCTTCGGCGCGCATCTCACCGAGGGCTACACGATCGGCACGATCGGCTACGCGCTCACCGCGCTCGGCCGGCAGATGCCGCTCGACGCGTTCTGGATGGGCGTGATCGGCAGCTCGGCGCTGATCGGCATCTTCCTCGGCAGCCTGATCTTCGGCTGGCTGTCCGATCGCATGGGCCGCCAGAAGATCTTCCTGACCAGCTTCGTGATCATCACGCTGGCCGCGGCCGCGCAATTCTTCGTCACCTCGCCGGCCGAGCTGGCGCTGCTGCGCATCGTGATCGGCATCGGCATGGGCGGCGACTTCACGGTCGGCCACGCGATCCTCGCCGAGTTCTCGCCGCGCAAGCATCGCGGCGCGCTGCTCGGCTCGTTCAGCGTGATCTGGACCGTCGGCTACGTGGTGGCCAACGTGCTGGGCCTGGTGTTCGCCGATGCCTCGCCGGGCGCCTGGCGCTGGCTGCTGGCCTCGGCCGCGGCGCCGGCCTTGATCGTGCTGCTGGCCCGGCTGGGCACGCCCGAATCGCCGCGCTGGCTGCTCGGCAAGGGTCGCGCCGCCGAGGCGCGCGCCATCGTGGCCAGGCATTTCGGCAGCCATGTGGTGCTCGACGGCAGCGGAGAGGCGCATGTGTCCCATGGTTATGCGCGCCTGTTCCGCCCCGACCTGATCCGCCGCACCCTCTTCAACTGCGCGTTCTTCGTCTGCCTGGTGATTCCGTACTTCGCGATCTACACCTTCCTGCCGACCATCCTCAAGACCATCGGCCTCTCGGAAGGCTTCGGCGCGGACCTGCTGCTCAACGGCCTGCTGGTGCTGGGCGCGGTGATCGGCATCTGGCTGACGATCCGCCTGTCGCGGCGCGGTTTCCTGATCGGCTCGTTCGCCGTGTGCTGCGCCTCGCTGGTCGCGCTGGCGGTGCTGCCGCATTCGGCGGCGCTGGGGATGATCGCCGCCTTCAGCCTGTTTACGCTGACCATGTCGGCCTTCAGCAACCTGGTGGGCGTGTTCCCGCCGGAATGCTTCCCGACCGAGGTGCGCGCCTGCGGCGTGGGCCTGGCGATCGCCTGCAGCCGGCTGGGCTCGGCGGTCGGCACCTTCCTGCTGCCGGTCGGCATCGCCACCCTGGGTTTCCACGTCACCATGTTCGCGCTGGCCGGCGTGCTGCTGGCGGGCATGATCGTGTCGATCGCCTGGGCGCCGGAAACCAAGCACCTGACGCTCGACGAGGCCTCGGCCGGCCACTGAGCGGGGCGCGACACCGGAGAGCCTGGGAGCAACGAGCGGGCGGGACGCGCGGCGGCGCGTCCCGCCCGCCTCGCATGGCGCGCGCGCCGATATAATCCGGCCCATCGCGCTTCCCTCCGACCCAGACGGCGCCGCCTCGCGCGCCGTCGCCCGTCCTCACCGACCGCCGCGCCATGACCGATCTACGCAAGCTGAGCTTCGAGCAACTCCTGATCTACATCGCGGTGGTCGAGACCGGCTCGCTCACGCGCGCGGCCGAGCGGCTCGGCATCGGCAAGACCGCGGTCGGCAAGCACGTGCAGCGGCTCGAGGACGAACTCGGCACCACCCTGATCGCGCGCACCACGCGGCGCATCCACGTGACCGAGGCCGGCGCCTCCTTCTTCGAGGCGGCCCGGCGCCTGGCCGAGCTGGCCGACGAGGCCGTGTCCTCCGTCAATCCGGCCGCCGAGACGCTGCGCGGCACCTTGCGCGTGGCGGCCTCGGTCGAGTTCAGCGCGATCGTGCTCGCGCCGGTGCTGGCGGGAATGCGCGAAGCGCATCCGGAGCTGCGCATCGAGATGGTGTCGGGCGACCGCTTCATCGACATGCTGGCCGAGGGCGTCGACGTGGCGATCCGGCTCGGCGAGCTGGCCGATTCGAGCCTGCGCGCGGTGACCGTCGGCAGGTATGAAAAGTGGCTGGTGGCGAGCCCCGCCTGGCTCGCGCGGCATCGCCTGCCGGGCGACGTCGCCGAGGCGGCGGGGCTGCCCTTCGTCGGGCTCTCGGTGCTGGCGCATCCCTTGCGCTGCCAGTTGCGCAAGGCCGGCGGCGAAACCCTGGTGCTCGATTTCGCGCCGGGCCTGCTGGCCGACACCATGTACGCCTGCCGCGCCGCCGCGGCCGAAGGCGCCGGGCTGGCCTGGTTGCCCGATTTCGCGGTGCATGCCGATATCGCCGCGGGCCGGCTGGTGCGTGTCCATGCCGATTGGGCCGGCCCGGCGATGGCGATGCACGCGCTGCTGCCGCCGGGCCGGCACACGCCCCCGAAGGTCCGCGCGCTGATCGACCGCCTCAAGGCGCATCTCGCTCAGGGCTGATCCGGCTGCGCGAGCAGATGGCCGTGGCGCAGCAGGATCACGGCCGGCTCGTCGGCGAAGGGCTCGTGATGCGTGCCGGGATGCAGGCGCATCCAGGTGCCGGCCGTGAGCCGTTCCTCGCCATCGCGCAGCGTGCCGCTCAGCACGAAGATCTCCTCGCCCTGGGGATGCGTGTGATCGCGCGTGCGCGCGCCGGGCGCCCAGGCCACCAGGCTCAGGCGATGCCCCTCGCTCGGCAGCGGCACCACCTGCATGTGCGCGTGGCGGCCCGCGAGCCATTGCCGCTGCGCGGCGCGCTCGATCGCGGTGCCGCCGGGCGCGGCGCCGGCTTCGCGATAGACCAGCACTCGCGCGCCTTGCGGGCCGGCGCGCAGCGTGAGCGCCTCGCCCGCGTGCGTGACGAAATCGTCCCTGGCGAGCGGCTCGCCGGAAAGATCGGCGCTGCCGCGCAGCAGATAGAGGTCGTGTCGCGAGCCGCCATCGAGTTCGAGGCGCTGCGAAGGCGCGAGATCGACCACGCTGCTGCTGCGCGTGGCGCTCGCCTCGCTCAACTGGACGATCGCCCCTTCCTTGCCCGGCACGGCATCGAGCTCGATGCGCGCGCGTTCGATCAAGCCCGTGTTCATACCGCCTCCTGATCCGATGTCGGTGCGTCGAAGCCGATCGGCGAGCGCACGAAGGGCACGAAGCCCGGCAGCGCCTCGACCCGCTCCAGCCAGCGCGTCACGTTCCGGCAGTTCGAACGATCCACCTTGCCTTCGCCGGCACGCGCCACGTAGGCGTAGATCGCGACATCGGCAATCGTCGGCGTGTTGCCGGCGAGCCAGTCGCTGCCTGCCAGTTCCCGGTCGAGCGCGGCCAGGAAGGCCTCGCCCTTGGCGATCGCCTCGGCGGGATCGCGCGGCAGCTTGAACAACTGGATCGCGCGGGCCGCCGCGAGGCCGTGCGCCACCTCGCCCGAAGCCGCCGACAGCCAGCGCTGCACGCGTGCCGCGCCGCTCGCGTCCTCGGGCAGCCAGGACGGGCCGTGCTTGCGCGCCAGGTAGACCAGGATCGCGGTCGAATCGACGATCACCTGCTCGCCGTCGACCAGCGCCGGCACCTGGCCGAGCGGGTTGATGCGCAGGTACTCGGGCGATTTCTGCTGGCGCTGGCGCAGGTCGATCTCGTGGACCTCGTGCTCGACGCCGAGCAGCGAGAGGAACAGGCGAACGCGATGCGAGTGGCCGGAAAGATGGAAGCTGTGCAGTTGCATGGGATGTCCTTGATCGGTTGGCTGGATGGTCTGGCGGTCGCTCGACCGTTGAAGCCATTCTCGACAAGGTCCGGGGCCCAATAAACGAGCCGGAAGGCGACTGAGTATCCGCGATTCGCGAACAATGCCGCCTGGCCGCCGCCGGGCGCGGCCCGGCCGGTGGGGCCGCCTGCAGCCGGCGGCGCGATCCACTATGCTCGGCGGACGGCCGGCAGGCGGCGGCGCCCAGGCGGGCGGGCCAGCGATGCGTTCCGATCGCGCCGGCGCCCTCGACACTCCATCCACGGTGACACCATGAGCGACATCCCCTATCGCAATGCCCTCATCATCGGCACGGGCCCCGGCATCAGCGCCTCGCTGGCGCGGCTGCTGCGCGAGGCCGGCCTGCAGGTCGCGATCGCCTCGCGCCATCCCGAGCGGCTCGCGCCGCTGGCCGCCGGAACCGGCGCGATCGCGCTGCCGGTCGACGCCAGCGACGCGGCCCAGGTCGAACGGCTGTTCGAGCAGGCCGAGGCGCGCATCGGCGCGCCCGAAATCGTCGTCTACAACGCCAGCGGGCGCCTGCGCGGGCCGATCGCCGAACTCGACGCGGCCCAGGTGGAGCAGGCACTGGCCGTCTCGGCGATGGGCGCCTTCCATGCCGTGCAGCAGGCGGCGCGACGCATGCTGCCGGCCGGCAAGGGCGCGATCCTGCTGACCGGCGCCACCGCCGGGGTGAAGGGCTTCGCGCTGTCGGCGCCGTTCGCGATGGGCAAGTTCGCGCTGCGCGGGCTGGCGCAGAGCGCGGCGCGCGAGCTGACGCCCAAGGGCATCCACGTCGCGCATATCGTGGTGGACGGCATGGTGCGCTCGGAACAGCGCCCCGATCCGGCCGACGCGCCCGACAGCACGCTCGACCCCGACGCGATCGCGCGCGTCTACGCGGACCTGCTGCGCCAGCATCGCAGCGCCTGGTCCTGGGAGATCGAGGTGCGGCCCTGGACCGAGAGGTTCTGAACTCGGGCGGGATGGCGTGATGACGTGATGACGTGATGGCGGAGGCGGCGCGGCGGCTCGCGCCGCGCGCGGTTCAGGCCTGGGCGGCCTGGCTGCCTGCCGCCTGCCCGCGCAGCCAGGCGACGAAGGCCCCGACGTGCTCGTCGTTGAGCCGCTCGGGCGCGATGTCGAGCCAGTAGCCGTAAGGGCCGATCGCCTCGACCGGCGAGAGCGGCACCAGGCTGCCCTCGGCGATCTCCTCCTCGATCATGCCCAGGTCGACCACCGCCAGCCCGGCGCCCTTGCGCGCCGCGTGGATCGCCTGTTCGAGCGTGGAGAATTCGATGCCGTCGCCGATCCGCGCCACCGGCACGCCGGCCTGGGCGCACCAGTCGGCCCATAGCGTGAGGCGCTTGCCCTCGTGCAGCACGTGCAGCGAGGGCACCCGGCCGAACAGCGAATCGAGCGGCAGCCCGGCGTAGCGCGGCGAGCCCACCAGCGCGTGGCGCTCCATCATCAGCCGCTCCGAGAGCATGTCGGCGCGCGCCGCGCGGCCGAAGCGGATATGGCAATGGCAATCGTCGCCGGGCTCGGTGCGGATCGACAGGTCGACCTCGGGCAGCGTCTCGAACAGCGTGCCCAGGCGCGGCGAGAACCATTGGGTGGCGAAGGTGGGCGGCACCGAGACGGTCAGTCGGCGCTTGCGCCCGGGCTGCACGGCGGTGATCTCGAGCACGCCGCGCTCGATGGTGTCGAAGGCCTGCTCGATGAAGGGCAGCAGCAGCATGCCGGCGGCGGTCAGCTTGACGCCCTTGTGGTCGCGCTCGAACAGGCGCGCGCCGACGCTGTCCTCCAGCAGGCGGATCTGCCGGCTCACGGCGCCCTGGGTGACGCACAGCGAGGTGGCGGCGCGGTTGAAGCTCAGATGACGGGCGGTCTCCTCGAAAAAACGCAGGGCAATCAGCGAAGGCATCCGCCGCATGATTCATTCCTTTCTGTCGTCTCGCGCCGGCCCGTCCGGGCGATGTTCGCGCCGGAAAACACGGGCTGGCGGAGCTTTATGGCAGAAAAGCGGGAGCAGCGGCAGGCAGTGTAAACCCGAGCCTCTCACGGCGCTGACGCGGCGGCTTCGCGGGGCGATGGCGCGGCGGCCGGAAGGGCTTGCGGCGCGGGGTGATCGAGGGGCTTGCGCGGGCCGATCGGGGGTAGTTGGCGCGAGGGTTGGCATCGCGATTTTCAGACGCGACCGTCATCCGCCTGGGACGGATCCGAGCCGCCCGCCCGGCATCGGTCGATCGCGAGCCGGGGCACGCGCGGCCGGCGCGGCCTGTCCCGAATCCTTGCGGATTCGACATGGGGGCATGCCGGGCCAAGTGCGAGAATCGATCGCTGGCACCGGCGCCGTGCCGGCGCGACATCTTTTTCAGGAGGCTCGAACCCATGCCCTATCTGCAACTCGACGTGAACGACGCTTATTCGGTGGAGCAGAAGCAGCGGCTCGCCGCCGAGATGAGCGAGACCTATGCCCGCATGATGGAGGTGGATATCCGGCGCATCAGCGTGGCGATCCGCGAACTGGGGGCAGGCGGCGTGTGGCGCGTCGCCGAGGCCGGCGAGGCGCCCGTGCCGGTGGCCGTGATGATGCTCGACATCCGCAAGGGCCGGCCGCCGGAGCAGCGCATGGCGGTGGCCAAGGCGCTGTGCGCGCATTGCGTCGAGATCCTCGGCCTGCGCGAGGACCGGCTCAATGTCGAGTTCACCCAGCATTCCGGCGACGAGATGTACCACCCGGCGCTCGGCGGCTACAGCCCCGAGTGGACGCCCGGCGAGCAGTGAGCCGGTAGGTCGATTCGAGCGACCCGCTCCGCGGCGCGATGCTGCCGGAGCATCGATGGCGCCGCCCGCCGGGCGGCTTTCATCGCCCCTTAAGCCCCCCTTCCAGAAAAGCGTATTGGTCGCGAGTCGCTTTGCGAACAGTATGGCGTGCAAGCCATCGGCCCGGGCGTCACGAACCCGGGCACGCGGGCACAAGCACAACGGACTGGAGACGAGCGCATGGCGGCGATACGCCCACCTTCCCGGGAAGCCCTTTCCGGGATGGGCCCGAGCACGGTTTCGACCGCCCGGCCCCTGGCTTACCGGCGGTCCTGGTGGATCCTCGCCACGGCCGGCATCGCGTACTACATCGACCTGTTCATGCGCTACAACATTCCGACCGTGATCCCGCTGCTGCGCGAGCGGTATCACTGGAATGCGGCGACGGTCGGCTGGATCGACGCGGCCTTCCTGATCGCCTACGCGGCCGGGCAACTGCCATGGGGGATCGTCAGCGAGCGCTGGCTGGGGGCGCGCTGGACGGTCAGCATCGGCACCGCGATGATCGCCGCGGCGAGCATCGCCTTCGCGGTGCATATCGACAGCGTTGCCTTGGCGATCGTTGCGCGCGCAATGATCGGGTTGGGCGCCGCGGCCGTCTGGGTGCCCGTCAATCCGATGCTGGCCCGCTGGTTCGCGCCGCGCCTGCGCGGCATGCAGACCGGCCTGCTGGCGATGGGCGGCGCGCTCGGCACCGGCGCCGGCGGCGCGCTGATGCCGATCTTCCTGAGCGGCAACGCGGCGATCCTCGGGCTATCGGCCACGCAATCGGGCTTCATCCTGTCGGCGGTGCCGGGGCTGGTCATGATGGCGGTGATCCCGCTGGTGCTGCGTGATCGTCCCGAGGAAATCGGGCTGGCCTCGCTCGACGCGGCACCGCGATCCGGGCCTTCGTCGGCCGAGCCGGGCGCCGCGCGCATCACGTTCCGCCGGATCATGCGCGGCTCGCCCTATCCCTACGTGCTCACGATCTCCTATTCCGGCTTCATCGTCTGCAAGTATTTCGTGTGGACCTGGTTCGCGGCCTTCCTGTCCGCCGGCTATCACGTCGACGTGATCCACGCGGGGCTGCTGTGGGCCTTCATCGCGGCCGTTCCCGCCGCGCTGTGCCAGCCGCTGGCGGGCCTCGCCTCCGACCGCTTCGGCCGCTCGCGAACCCTGCGCGCCTCGCTCTGCGGCGTGGCCGCCTTATGCGGCTTGCTGGCCTTGTGTTCGATCGCGGGGCCGGGCCGGGTGCCCGTCTCGATGGTGATGCTGGTCGCGGTGCTGTTCTCGGTGTTCGTCAACATGTGGGTGCTCGTCTGGCCCTACACGACCACGCTGTTTCCCACCTCGGCGGCGGGGCCGATCGGTGGCTTCATGAATACCGTCGCGCAAGTCGCGGGATCGCTGGCGCCGATCGTCTCCGGCTATTTCATCGACATGACGGGCAGCTACACCAGCGTATTCGTTTGCGGCATCGGCTGTGCCCTGGTTGGCCTGGCCGCGGCGCGCCATCTGCCGAAGGACGCCTGATGCGGCGTCCACGTTAACTGGGGCTTAAGCGCCCGTTCGGCAATCGCGAATTGAGTTCGCCGGCGCGTCGCGTCACGCTCTCGTCATCCGGGAACCGCATCCGCTCCAGCCTCGATGCGCCCGACAACGACCTTCCACTCACGACACCACAGGTTCAGCCCACCATGTCAACACACTGGCCCGAAACCCTTTTCGAGCATTTCAAATCGTCCGACGTGCGCCAGGTCGCCTATGTGCCCGACGCCGGCCACAAGCGGCTGATCGAACTCTGCGAAGCCGACGACGGCATCCACGCGGTATCGCTGACCACCGAGGAGGAAGGCGTGGCGCTGGTGGGCGGCGCCTGGGCCGGCGGCCAGAAGGCGGTGCTGCTGCTGCAGTCGAGCGGCGTGGGCAACTGCATCAACATGCTGTCGCTGCAGCACGAGTGCCGCATGCCGATCCTGATGCTCGTCACCATGCGCGGCGAGTGGGGCGAGTTCAATCCCTGGCAGGTGGCGATGGGCAAGTCGACCCAGGACGCGCTCGAATCGGCAGGCGTCCATGTCTATCGTGCCGACCAGCCCGACGAGGTCGCGCCCACCGTGCAGGCCGCGCTGAACTTCGCCTTCCAGACTTCGCGCATGGTGGCCGTGTTGATCGGCCAGCGCGTGATCGGCACGAAAAACTTCAAAAAGTGAGCAGAACCATGACCCAAACCTCGAAGCCCCTGGATCGCCGCGTCGCGGTCCGGCGCATCCTGCGCGATCGCGCCGATCGCGTGCTGGCCGTGACGAGCCTCGGCAATCCGACTTTCGACGTGGCCGCGGCGGGCGACACCGCGCAGAACTTCTATCTATGGGGCGCGATGGGCGGCGCGGTCGCCTTCGGGCTGGGCCTCGCGCGCGCGCAACCGGCCAGGCGCGTGATCGTGTTCGTCGGCGACGGAGAGATGATGATGGGGTTGGGCTCGCTCGCGACGGTGGGCGTGGATCATCCGGCCAACCTGTCGATCGTGGTGATCGACAACGGCCATTACGCCGAAACCGGCATGCAGCCGGCGCACGCGGGGCGCGGCGTCGACCTGACGGCGATCGCCCGGGCCGCCTGCATCGCCGAGGCGCGGACCGTCACCACCGAAGGCGAACTCGAGGACGCGGTGGAGAGCCTGCTGAACGGTGCCGGGCCGGTGCTCGCCACGGTCAAGGTCAGCACCGATCCGGCGCCGGTGCAGTTGCCGCCGCGCGATGGTCCTTACCTGCGCAGCCGCTTCCGCGAAGCGCTGCTCGGCGCCGCGGCGCACGCGAGCCAGTAGGGCGCGGCGTCGTTTTTTCCTGCCGCGCGATGCAGGCCGGACGCTGGCGTGCATCGTGCGGACAAGGGCTCGAAAAAATCACTTGGCAGCCCTATCTTCGAGGCCGATCGCCGCCGGCCTGCATGGAATCACGCATGTTTCGCCCTTCCGTTTGTTGATAAGATCCGCGGATTCGTTTCGCGCCCGGGAAGGATGAACCATGGCCATGCATTTCGATCTGGTCGATCTGCGCCTGATGAGCAGCATCGCGGAAACCAACAGCCTGACGCGCGGCGCCGAACGTTCCTGCATGTCCGTGCCCGCGGCCAGCACGCGCATCAAGAATCTCGAAGAGAGCATGGGCACCAAGCTGCTGTTCCGCACCAGCCAGGGCGTCACGCTGACGCCGCCGGGGCAGGCCTTTCTCCATCACGCCAGGATGGTGCTGTCGCAGCTCGAGCAATTGCGCGGCGACATGCAGGAATACGCGCGCGGCATCAAGGGGCATATCCGGCTGTTCGCGAACACCACGGCCACCACGGAGTTCCTGCCCGCCGACCTGCGCGATTTCCTGGGCAGCCATCCCGATGTCAGCATCGGCATCAAGGAGCGGCTGAGCCCCGATATCGTGCGGGCCGTCAGCGAGGGATGGGCCGATGTCGGCATCGTGGCCGGCGACGGCCGCGCCGACTCGCTGATGACGCTGCCCTATCGACAGGACAAGCTGATCCTCGCCGTCAATCCCTCGCATCCGCTCGCCGCGCGCGCCTCGATTCCGTTCGCCGACGCGATGGGCTACGACTTCATCGGCATGCCCGAGGCCAGCGCGATCCACGGCTTCCTGAACCGCGTGGCCAGTGAGATGCACAAGAGCCTGCACGTGCGCATCGAGGTGGGCAATTTCGAGGCGCTGTGCCGGATGGTGGAGGCCGATATCGGCATCGGCGTGCTGCCGCTTTCGTCGGCGGTTCGTTATGTGCGCGCCATGGATGTGCGGCTGGTCGAGATCGAGGATGCCTGGTCGATCCGGAACCTGGTGATCTGCTTCCGCAGCTTCGAGCTGCTGCCGTCGTTCACGCGCGATCTCGTCAACCAGTTGACGAGCCGCGCCGGCGCCGCCGATGCGCTGCCGCTCGCCTGAGCCTGAGCTGCCTGAGCCAGGGGCTTAACGGCTCCTTAAATCCCCGTTTGCAAAGCACGAATTGTCGGCGGCCTTCGGCTGCGTCAGGCTAGCTGGTCTCCATTCCCGGCCTTCCGACATTCATGACCGACACCGAGATCCTCGCCAGCTTCGCCGCCGACCTGCGCTACGAGCAGATTCCCATCGAAGTCATCAGGAAAACCGAGGACCTGTTCCTCGACTGGTACGGTTCCGCGCTGGCGGGCCGCACGGGGCGCCCGGTCGAGGCGATCGAGCGGCTGGCCGCGAGGTTCGGCCCGGCGAGCGGACCCTGCGAGATCCTGCCGTTTCGCCGCTCGAGCAGCGCGCTGTTCGCCGCGCTGGTGAACGCGGCGGCCTCGCACTTCGCCGAACAGGACGACCTGCACAACAGCTCGGTGCTGCATCCGGCCACCGTGGTATTTCCGGCGGCCTGGGCCGCCGCCCAGGAGTTGGGGCGCAGCGGCCGCGAATTCCTGGCCGCCTGCGTGGCGGGTTACGAGGTCGGCATTCGCGTCGGCGAATTCCTCGGGCGCTCGCATTACCGGATCTTCCACACCACCGGCACGGTCGGCACGCTGGCGGCCGCCGCCGCGGTCGGCCATCTGCTCCGGCTCGACGGCGCGCGCATGCTGCATGCGTTCGGCTCGGCCGGCACGCAGGCAGCCGGCTTGTGGGAGTTCCTGAAGGACGCCGCCGATTCGAAGCAACTGCATACCGCCAAGGCCGCCGTGAATGGCCTGCTGGCCGCCTACCTGGCAGCCGACGGCTTCACGGGTGCCGCGAACATCCTGGAAGGCGAGAAGGGGATGGGCGCGGGCATGTCGGAGCAGACCTTCCCGGCCCAGCTCGTCGATCGGCTCGGAACGCGCTGGGCGCTGGTCGAAACCTCGTTCAAGTTCCATGCCTCGTGTCGCCACACGCATCCGGCGGCGGATGCGCTGCTGCATGTACTCGACCGGCATGCGCTGCAAGCGGAGGATATCGAGCGCGTGACGACGCACGTGCATCAGGCCGCGATCGACGTGCTGGGCCCGGTGACGCGGCCGCAAACCATCCATCAGGCGAAGTTCTCGATGGGCACCGTGCTGGGGCTGGTGGCGCGCTATCGGCATGCCGGCGTGCACGAATTCGACGAGCATTATCTCGATGCCGATATCGCGCGCTTTCGCGAGCTGGTTCACATGGAACTCGACGCCGAGGTCGATGCCGCCTATCCGTCGCGCTGGATCGGCAAGGTGACCGTCGAGACGCGGGACGGCCGGCGCTTCGAAGGGCGCGTCGACGAGCCGAAGGGCGATCCCGGCAATACCCTGTCGCGCGCGGAACTCGAGCACAAGCTGCGCACGCTCGCGAGTTATGGGCAGGCCGCGAGCGAGGCGGAAATCGATGCGTCGATCGCGGCGATCTGGCGTCTCGCCGAGGCGGCTACGGTACCCAGGCTGCTGCCCGAAACGCGCGGATGAGCATGGCATCGCCGGGTCGGCCGGCGATGTGACGGTCTGCTGGCGGGGAGGGGCCGAGCGAAGCGATCCGGTGCTTCGCGCCGACCGAGCCTGCTCGAACTTCAGGCCGTGAGCGGCGCGTTGCCCGCGGCTCGCTGGATGGTCTGCGGTGCCTGGCCGAAGGCGCGCAGGAAGGCCTGGCGCATCCGCTCCCGATCGCCGAAGCCGGTTTCGCGCGCGATGACCTCGATCGGATGGCGGGTGGTTTCCATCATCAGGCGCGCGGCCTCCACGCGCAGCCGCTCGACCGCCTTGGCGGGCGATTGGCCGGTTTCCTCGCGGAACACGCGGCTGAACTGGCGCGGGCTCAAGTGGGCGGCTTCCGCCAGCCGCTCCACGGACAGATCGCTGGCGAGGTTTTCCTGCGCATAGGCGAGCGCCATCTGGACCCGATCGGATCGCGCATCCAGTTCGAGCAGGGCCGAGAACTGCGATTGCCCGCCGCCGCGCCGCTGGTACAGCACCAGCTTGCGGGCCACGCCGCGCGCCGTCTCCAGGCCAAGATCGCTCTCCACGATGGCGAGCGCGAGATCGACGCCCGCGCTCATGCCGGCCGAGGTCCAGATCTGCCCGTCCACCACGAAGATGCGGTCCTCGTCGAGCTGGACCCCTGGATACTGCTTCTTGAAGTTGCGTGCATGGAGCCAGTGCGTGGTCACGCGCTTGCCTTCCAGCAGGCCCGCTTCGGCCAGCACGAAGGCGCCCGTGCAGATCGAGGCCACCCGCCGCGAGTGCTGCGGCGCGCGGCGCGTGTAGTCGAGCAGCGCGGCCGAGGGAAGCCGGCATTCGTTGTCGCCGGCGACGATCAGCGTGTCGTAACCCTCCTCGGCGAGCGGTTCGCTCTGCACCGAGAAACCCTGCGAGGAGGCCACCAGGCCGCCGTGCTCCGAGACGATGCGGAAGCGATAGACCTCGTCGCCGTGCAGCAGGTTCGCGTACTCGAACACGCTGGCCACGGCGAGCGCCAGCGACTGGAAATTGGGGTAGACGACGAGACCGACGGAATGCATGGCGTTTGGCAGGGCGAATGTCCGGATTGATTGAATCTATCACGATGCGGACATGATCGAGCGCGGTGCCCGTCGCGCTACTTTTCGTCGTTTTCCTTTCGATTTCCTGTCATTCGGCGTTCCTGCCGTCCATGCCGGCCTTCCTGCCAGCCATGTCCTAAATCATTGCATATCTGACATTGAGGATGGGCGCGGTCACGACCAGAATTCCCTTCACGAACCGGCACCCAGCCGGATCACCCCAACGAAAGGAAAAGACATGACTGCCTCGACGAAAGGAATCGCATTGATCACGGGCGCCTCGGCCGGCATCGGCGCCATCTACGCGGACCGCCTGGCCAAGCGCGGCTACGACCTGATCCTGGTGGCGCGCAACCAGGATCGCCTGGACGCCCTCGCCGGCCGCCTGGCGGCCGAAACGGGCCGCTCGGTCACGCCGCTGGCCGCCGACCTCAACGACCGCGCCTCGCTGGCGAAGGTCGAGAGCGTGCTGCGCGAGAACGCCGGCATCACGATGCTGGTGAACAACGCGGGCATCGGCTCGGTTGCCTCGGTCCTGAATGGCGATGTCGACGCCATGGAGGACATGATCAAGCTGAACATCACCGCGCTGACGCGGCTGACCTACGCGGTGGCGCCGGCCTTCGTGGCGCGCGGCGCCGGCACCATCGTCAACATCGGCTCGGTGGTGGGGATTGCCGTGGAAATGCTGAACGGCGTCTACAGCGCATCGAAATCCTATGTGCTGAGCTTCGGCCACGCGCTGCAGCGCGACCTGGCGGGCAAGGGCGTGCGCGTGCAGTCGGTGCTGCCCGCCGCGACCGCGACCGAGTTCTGGGACGTGGCCGGCTACGCGAAGCAAAAGGAAGCGGCCAGCACCATGACCGCCGAAGACCTGGTGGATGCCGCCCTGGTCGGGCTCGACGCGGGCGAACTGGTGACCATCCCGACCCTGCACGACGGCGAGGGCTGGACGCGCTGGGAAGCGGACCGCCGCGCGCTGGCACCGCAGTTCGCCAATGCCAAGGCCGCGCCGCGCTACGTGCTGGACGCCAAGGCCGGTGCCTGAATCGTTGCCCTTTCCTGAAGGATTCCCATCATGAAGAACCTGTTCAAGATCGGTGCTGCCCTGCTGACGGCGGCCACCACCTTCGCCGTTCCCCTTGGCGCTTCCGCGCAGTCGCGCGGCAAGGTGCTGGTGGTGATGTCGAGTGCCCATCAACTCGACCTGCGCGACGGCAAGAAGTACCCGACCGGCTACTACCTCAACGAATTCGTGGTGCCCTACCGCAAGCTGGTGGAGGCGGGCTACGAGCCGGTGATCGCCAATCCTAAGGGCGACATGCCGGTGATGGACGCGAATTCGAACAACAAGATGTTCTTCGGCGGCGACGACGCGGCGCGTGCCGATGCGCTGAAGTACGCGCAAGGCATCGCGCAGCTCGAGCACCCGAAGACGCTGGCCTCGGTGGTGGCCGAAGGCACCGGCGGCTATGTCGGGCTGTTCATCCCGGGCGGCCACGCGCCGATGGTGGACCTGCTGGAAGACCGCAACCTCGGCAAGATCCTGCTGGGCTTCCATGACAGCGGCCGCCCCACCGGCATCATCTGCCACGGGCCGATCGTGCTGCTCGCCGCGCTGCGTGATCCGCATGCCTTCGTGCAGTCGATGATCGCCAACGACGGCAAGGCCAATGCCCTGGCGAGCGGCTGGCCGTATGCCGGTTATCGCCTGACGGTGTTCTCGACCGGCGAGGAACAGGCGCTCGAAGGGCCGAACGGGCTGGGCGGCAATGTGCAGTTCTATCCGGTGAATGCCCTGGCCGAAGCCGGCGCGCATGTCGACTCGGTGGCGAACTGGCACAGCAACGTGGTGGTCGATCGCGAACTGATCACGGGGCAGCAGCCGATGTCGGCGCCGGAGTTCGGCGATGTGCTGGTGGAGAAGTTGAACGCGCGGGTGCGCTGAGGGGGGAGGGAAGGGGGCTGGACGGGAGATGTCCGGCTGCCCTCGTGTTTGTGGCGATCGCGATATCACTTTGAGAGATCGACAGCCGCTCGCGGTTTCCCCCGATATCAGATCGGAACGCGAGCCTGATTGCGGTTCTGGACTTCCACTGGAAGGCCGGCGAGCAATCATGAGCCAGCGGCGTCTAGCATTCCCTGGGCAGTCCAAACTATCGCGCCGTCCAGATCTCTTTGAAGCGGGTTACAGGGGGGGGGGTGTTTGGCGGCCGGTTAGGGCGAGGCAAACGTGGCTCACCTCATAACGATGCTTATCGTGGGTCCGACTGCGGACGCTGTCCCGAGTGATACCAAATTTTGGTATATGATTGAAACCTCATGAGGAGGTGCACGATGCCGCGGAATACATCGATCTCGCTGGGGGATCACCTGACCCAGTTCGTGGATACCCAGGTCGCGTCCGGGCGCTATGGCTCGGCCAGCGACGTGGTTCGGGCCGGTTTGCGGCTGCTCGAGACGCAGGAAACCGAGCTAAAGGCCTTGCAGGAAGCACTGCGCGCAGGTGAGGTATCCGGCGCGCCGGCGGCCTTCGACGGCAAGGCGTTCCTTGCGCGCATGCGCGTCAAGCATGTGGGCTAAGGCACGGGCGGTGCGACTGACGCCGTTGGCCGAGGCGGATCTCGAGGATATCTGGACCTACACGTTCGAGCAGTGGTCACTCGAGCAGGCCGAGCGCTACGTGGGCGACCTGGTTGAGGCGTTCGAGCGCTTGGCACGCGGCGATTGGGTAGGGCGATCTAGCCGCGCGAGCGATGACTATCGGCGTTACCTGGTGGGGTCTCACGTGGTCTTCTATCGGGAAACGCAGGCTACCCTGGACGTGATTCGCGTGCTGCATCAGCGCATGGACGTCGACCGGCATTTGTAGCGGGACACGACCGAGCTTGCGGCTCGCGCTGGCCCGACGAGTCCCATGGGGAAACGGCTGGTCTGAGGAGGCCGAGCGTTCAAGACCTATATCGATCACTCGGGAGAGACCATGCAATGCGATGCATCGGTCGAATTTGAACGACTCCAGGCCGCCTTCGAGGCCTTGGAGGCGGCCAATCCCGTTCAGGTCGTGCAAGTGCTGCTCGGGCCAATCATGACAAATCAAGACGTCATGAATTATATGGAACCCGTTTCCCCTGCGCGCTTCCTCGGCCGATAGGCCGGCTTCACTCGGCGTTGTCGGTCAGCGCCGTCTCCAGGCGATCGAACACGCGCTGCGTCGCGGCGCTCGGCGCCTCGAGCGCGAACAGCAGCAGCGAGCGTCCCGTCACCTGGTAGACGTCGCCGCTGCGCAGTTCGGGCAGCGCGTCGCGCACGGGCACATTGGTGTCGAGCAGGCAGGTCCAGTGCTCGCCTTCCGGGATCTCGGGCAGGGTGAAATCCACCACGTCGAAATGCGCGTTGAACACCAGCAGCAAGGTCGCGTCGGACGCTGCCTTCACGATACCGCTGGCCTGCGCACGCCCGTCGATCACCAGCCCGAAGCAGCGCATCGAGGCATCGTCCCATTGCGCCTGCGTAAGGTCCTCGCCCGCCGGCGAGAGCCAGCGCGCATCCGTCACGTCGAGCGCCGGGTTGTGCTCGCCGGTCAGGAAGCGCCCGCGACGCAGCACCGGCAGGCGCTGGCGCAAGGTGGTCAGCTTGCGCACGAAGTCGGCCAGCGCGCGGCCGTCCTCGTCGATGCCGGGCCAGTCGATCCAGCTGATCTCGTTGTCCTGGCAATAGGCGTTGTTGTTGCCGTGCTGGCTGCGGCCGAACTCGTCGCCGCCCAGCAGCATCGGCGTGCCCTGCGAGAGCAGCAGCGTCGCCAGCATGTTGCGTTTCTGGCGTTCGCGCTGCTCGCGGATGTCCGGATCGTCGCTGGGGCCTTCCACGCCCATGTTCCAGGAGCGGTTGTCGGAGTGGCCGTCGCGGTTGTCCTCGCCGTTGGCCTCGTTGTGCTTGTCGTTGTACGAGACCAAGTCGTTCAGCGTGAAGCCGTCGTGCGCGGCGATGAAGTTCACGCTGGCCCAGGGGCGCCGCCCGCGATGGTTGAACTTGTCGCCGGAGGCGGTGATCCGCCGGGCAAGCTCGGGCGCCATCGCCTCGTCGCCCTTCCAGAAGGCGCGCACCGTGTCGCGGAAGGTGTCGTTCCATTCCGACCAGCCCGGCGGGAACCCGCCGACCTGATAACCGCCGGGCCCGCAATCCCAGGGCTCGGCGATCAGCCGCACGCTGGCGAGCAGCGGATCCTGGCGGCAGGCGTCGAGGAAGCCGCCGCCCTCGTCGAAGCCATGCGGCTCGCGGCCGAGGATGGTGGCGAGATCGAACCGGAAGCCGTCCACCTTCATTTCCGCCACCCAGTAGCGCAGGCTGTCGGTGACCATCTGCAGCACGCGCGGGCAGGACAGGTTGAAGGTGTTGCCGGTGCCGGTGTCGTTGATGTAGTAGCGCGGCTGGTCGGGCATCAGCCGGTAATACGATGCGTTGTCGATCCCCTTGAACGACAGCGTCGGCCCGCGCTCGTTGCCTTCCGCCGTGTGGTTGTACACCACGTCGAGGATCACCTCGAGGCCGGCGTGATGGTAGCGGTCCACCATCTCCTTGAATTCGGCCAGCGAGGCCTGCTTGTCGGCGAAATAGCGCGGGTCGGCGGCGAAGAAACCGATCGTGTTGTAGCCCCAGTAGTTCGTCAGGCCCTTGTCGAGCAGGTGGCTGTCGTTGACGAAGGTGTGGACCGGCAGCAGCTCGACCGTGGTGACGCCGAGCCCCTTCAGGTAGTCGATCACTTGCTCGTGCGCGAAGCCGGCGAAGGTGCCGCGTGCCGCCTCGGGCACCTCCGGGTGCATCTTCGTGAAGCCGCGCACGTGCGCCTCGTAGACGATCACGCGATCGGGCGCCAGGCCGTTGCGATCGGGATGGGTCCACGAGAAGGTCGAGTCGACCACCTTGCATTTCGGCACGAAGGGCGCGCTGTCGCGTTCGTCGAAGGACAGGTCGCCGTCGGGCGAATCGAGCGTGTAGCCGAAGATCTCGGGGCACCAGACCAGCTCGCCGACATGCGCCTTCGCATACGGATCGAGCAGCAGCTTGTTGGGATTGAAGCGATGGCCGCGTTCGGGTTCGTAGGGGCCGTGCACGCGGTAGCCATAGACGGCGCCCGGCGCCAGGCCCGGCACGAACACATGGAACACCTCGTCGGTGTATTCGGGCAGCTCGATGCGTTCCAGCTCGGTCTTGCCGTCCTCGTCGAACAGGCAAAGCTCCACCTTGGTGGCATGGGCGGAGAACAGCGCGAAATTCACGCCTTGCCCGTTCCACGTCGCGCCGAGCGGGAAGGGCTGTCCTTCCTGGATGGCGCGGGCGAAGCGGCCCTCGCGGGAAGCGGGCGGCGTCGCTCGTTCAGCGGTGGTGGACTGCGGGGTATCGAAGGCGGTGGACATGGCAAGGCTCCTGAAGGGTGCAGGAGCCGAGCAAAAACCGGGCCGCGAATGGCATCGACGCGATCCTCGCGCCGGGCGGCGCCGGCTTGGCCGATTCCGTCGGCGCGCCGTGTACGAAATACAAGAGCACGGCACCGAACGCGGTGCCGTGCTCGCGGCCCGGGCGCTGCCGCGTCGAGCGGATCAGGCCGTGCCGTGCGCGCCCGGCATGCCGCCGTCGGCCAGCGGGCGTTCGCAAGCCGCGGCCGCGTCGAGCGCCGGCAGGCGCGCCGGGTAGGGATCGTTGCGGCGCTCGGCCCCGTTCGCCTTGCCGGCGGCCGGGCGAGGCCGGATCAGCTCGCTCGCGGTGGGCATCGGCATCATCGTCATCGAGCTGATCGCCAGGATCCGCGCGGCCGCGAGGGTCGGCGCGGCGACCTGGCCCTGGCTGCGGCCCGTTTCCATGTCGACGATGTCGTAGCGCGGCATGTCGCCGAGGTTCGCCACGCTGGCCCGATGCACGATCCAGGTCCGGCCCAGGCATTCGAACGGCCTGGCGAGCGATCCCGGGTTGCCCCCGGCGGCCTGACGTTCCGAAGGCGCGCCGCCCAGGACTTGCGCCAGGCCGAACAGGCCGCCTTCACCACGCTTTTCGTTCATATCCGATCCCGAATAAACCGATCCGACAAAGGGTGCTGCGATCTTGCCCAGGTCGCCGCGAAGCGGCAGCCGCTCGGCGCCGATGCCGCATCGGCCGCCGCCGGCCGAGCCTTCGTGTTGAAAATTGTTCATCGCTATTCCGGTTTTTGGCAAAAACTGCAAAGTCATCGCTATCCGCCGCCCGCGTTTTCGTGCGAGCAGCCGGGGGTAACTGGCGGTGTTTCGGTGCATGCCGAAACATAGGATGCGTGATACATGCGAGATCCGTGCCAGGTGGGAAGGGCTTGTCCGGGCGATGCCGATTTCCATCGGGGAGGCGAGGGCAGGGGCGGACGGTTCGCGCGCCCTGGTCCGGCGGGCGCGAAACCCGGTGGCACGACGATTGCTTTAAGTATGCGTCGCCGTTTAACCAACGAGCTCATCATGGCGCCCATCAGAACCATCGACCTACTTTTATTGCGCACCTTGTCGAAGTTTCACCACGCCGAAAAGCAGGCCGCCAGGCTGTTTTCGACGCTCTCGCGGCTGGCCGCCGATCCGGCGCTCGCCACCTGCCTGCAAGCCCGCCGCGAGGCGACGCTGCGGCGCCTGGCGCTCATCGAGATGCTGGCCGCGCAGTGCGCGATCGACTTGAATTCGACCAAATGCCTGGCCATGGAGGGCCTGGCCGAGGAAATCGCGGAGCTGATCGAGGCGACCCGGCCCGGCGAGGTGCTGGACGCCGGGATGCGCATCATGGCGCGGCGGGTGATGCGCGGCGAGCAGGAAATGCTCGCCGATGCGCGCATGCTGGCCAGTCTGGCGGGCCGTTCGGACGTGCTGCGCTGGCTCGACCAGCCGGGCGAGGGCCAGGGAGAAGGCGAACGGGAGCCGCAAACGTCTGCCGACGGGAAGATCGGCCCGATCGCCGGCGGTCTCGCGGCCCTGGGCGGCGGCGCCCCTGACGACGCGATGGACGATGCCGCCCTCGCGCGGAGGGCGGCACCGATGTCGGATGAAATACCGATGCGGATCCAGTAGCCCGCGAATAGGTTTTCGAATAACAACTCGCCCGAAGGGAAACCCGCCCTTATCGCGGTGATTGTTTCGCGGATCGGTCGAGGCCTGTACAGTTCGACCTCTTGTGGGACGACGTGTGCCGGCCGGATTGACCAGTCTGCGCCACGCGGGGACGAAATCGGCTTGAAAGCCGATTCGAATGGGGTGAATCGATGAAAAGGCATACATGACCGACGCTATCGACCAGCGTTCCTTCCGCAGGATCATTCAGCGCAACATCGCGCTCCCGCTCGTGATGGGCCTGGTGAATGTCGCGGTGTTCATCGGCCTGGTGGTGTACCTGGTCTCGACCATGAGCTGGGTGGAGCATTCCGAGCGAGTCATCGGCGACGCCAACGAGATGATGCGGCTGGCCGTCGAGCGCCAGTCGTCGAGCCGGGGCTTTTTCATCACGGGCGACGAGCGCTTCCTGTCCCAGTACGAGGTCGGCGAGCGCCAGTTCCAGGCCGAGCTCGATTCCCTGGTGAAGCTGGTGCAGGACAATCCCCCCCAGGTCGAGACGCTCAAGCGTATCCAGGCGATCCATGCGCTGTGGAACCGCTCGATCGACGAGGTCATCGAGCTGCGGCGCAAGGGCGCCGACTACAGCGGCGCGATCCAGGCGGGCAAGGGGCAGCGCGAATTCGACGAGACGCGCCGCGAATTCACCTCCTTCCTGGACGTCGAGCTGGCCTTGCGCCAGCAGCGCAGCGCCGCCGCGCGCAGCCTGACGGCGGTGGTGGTCGGCACCTTCCTGCTGTTCAGCCTGCTGGTGAGCGGCGTGCTCGCCTGGCGCGGCCGCCGCGAGCTGCTGGAACTCTCCGGCACCTACGACGACGCGCTGCGGCAGGAGCTCGAACATACCGAGGTGCTGAAGCGGCAGGTCTGGGTGCGTTCGGGCCAGCGCCTGCTGGCCGAGAAGATGGTCGGGCAGAGCAGCCTGGCCTCGGTGGGGCAGGCCACGCTCGACTTCCTCGCCAACTATCTCGACGCGCTGGTTTCCGCCCTTTACGTGCGCGATGCCGCGGCCGGCGACCTGCGCCGGGTGGCGACGCACGGCTTCAGCCACGAGCAGGCGAGCGGCGGCAGCTTCCGGGATTCGGAGGGCCTGGTCGGCCAGGCCGCCTCGTCGCGGCGCACGGCCGTGCTGAAGGACATCCCCGCCACCTACCTCACGGTGACGTCCGGGCTGGGCAGCGGGGTGCCGCGCAATCTCGTGGTGCTGCCGGTGGTCAATGACGACGTGGTGAACGGCGTCATCGAGCTGGCCTTCATGCGCGACGTCCAGGACCGCGATCTCGAACTGCTGGAGCTGATCGCGAACAGCGCGGGCGGCTTCATCGCCGCCGCGCAATATCGCGAGCGCCTGCAGGAAACCCTGGCCGAGGCGCAGCAGCTCAACGAGGAAATGCAGGTCCAGCAGGAGGAACTGCGCGTCGCCAACGAGGGGCTGGAGGAACGGGGGCGCGCGCTGATCGATTCGCAGGCGCGGCTGCAATCCCACCAGGCCGAACTCGAGCAGACCAATACGCAGCTCGAGGAATACGCGCAGCGCTTGGAGCGGCAGAAGGCCGAACTGGTGAGCGCCCAGCAATCGCTCTCGGCCAACGCGGCGCGGCTCGAACAGACCAGCCGCTACAAGTCCGAGTTCCTGGCCAACATGTCCCACGAGCTGCGCACGCCGCTGAACAGCTCGCTGATCCTGGCCCGCCTGCTGCAGGAAAATCGCGGCGGCAACCTGACCGACGAGCAGGTCCACTACGCACAGACGATCCACAGCTCGAACAGCGACCTGCTGAACCTGATCAACGACATCCTCGATCTGTCGAAGGTCGAGGCCGGGCACATCGTGATGGAGCCCGAGACGGTCGTGCTGGATACCGTCATGCAGTCGATGCGGGAAATGTTCTCGCCGATCGCCGAGGGCAAGGCGCTGACGCTGAGCGTCATGCGTGCGCCGGGCACGCCCGGCACGATCGTGAGCGATCACCAGCGGCTGGTGCAGATCCTGCGCAACCTGCTCTCCAATGCGCTGAAGTTCACCGAGCGCGGCGAGGTCGCCCTGGGCATCTCGGTGGATGGCGCGGGCGAGATCCGCTTCGAGGTTCGCGATTCGGGGATCGGCATCGCCGCGGACAAGCTCGAGATGATCTTCGAGGCGTTCCAGCAGGCCGACGGCTCGACCAGCCGCCATTACGGCGGCAGCGGCCTGGGCCTGTCGATCTCGCGCAAATTCGCCGAGCTGCTGGGCGGGCGCATCGACGTGGTCAGCGAACCGGGCGCGGGCAGCGTGTTCACGCTGCGCCTGCCGCTGGACCTGGCCATGCCGGCCGCCGCGCTGGACCCGGCGCGCGCCGCGCAGCAGGCCGACGTCGTGGCCGCGCCGCAGGACGCGCGCGAGACACTGCGCGCCACCGGCGTCGCGCCGGTCGCCGCGAGCCCCGTCGTCCAGCCCAACGCGGGCGGCCAGGGCGCGATGCTCGCGAAGCCCATCGCCGACGATCGCGACAACCGGCATCGCCCTGGGCGCCTGATTCTCGCCATCGAGGACGACCTGGTATTCGCGGGCATCCTGCGCGACCTGGTGCACGAACTCGACTTCGACTTCGTGCACGCGGCCGACGGCAGCTCGGGCGTCGCGCTGGTGCGCGACATGCAGCCCACGGCGGTCCTGCTCGACGTCGGGCTGCCGGATCGCTCCGGGCTCACCGTGCTCGAATGGCTGAAGAGCGATCCGCTCACGCGCCATATCCCGATCCATATCGTGGCCGCCACCGACCATATCGCGAAGGCCCTGCACCTGGGCGCCGCCGGCTACACGCTCAAGCCCGCCGCGCGCGCGACGCTGGAGGACGCGATCCGGCGCCTCGAAGGGCGCCTGCAGCATCGTCTCAAGCGCGTGCTGGTGATCGAGGACGACACGGCGATGCGCGAGGGCATCCGCGACCTGCTCACCAACGAGACCACCGAGATCGTGGCGGTGGACACGCTGGCGAGCGCCGTGGAGAACCTCAGCCTGATCGACTTCGATTGCGTGGTGACGGATCTCGCGCTGCCCGACGGCACCGGCTACGACCTGCTCGAAACGCTGGCGGCCGATCCGGCGCGCGCGCTGTTGCCGGTGATCGTCTACACGGGCCGCGCGCTGTCGGCCGACGAGGAGCACCGCCTGCGGCGCTATTCCAAGTCGATCATCATCAAGGGCGCCCGCTCGCCCGAGCGCCTGCTGGACGAGGTCACGCTGTTCCTGCACAGCGTCGAGTCCACCCTCGCGCCGGAACAGCAGCGCATGCTGCGCACCGTGCGCCAGCGCGACGACATCTTCGAGGGCTGCTCGATCCTGCTGGCGGAAGACGATGCACGCAACATCTTCGCGCTCTCGCACGTGATCGAGCCGCTCGGCGCCAAGCTGTTCATCGCGCGCAACGGGCGCGAGGTGCTGGAGCTGCTCGAACAGGGGCACAAGGTCGACCTGATCCTGATGGACGTGATGATGCCGGAGATGGACGGCCTGGCCGCGACGGCTGCGATCCGGAAGGACGCGCGCTTCATGCGCCTGCCGATCATCGCGCTGACCGCGAAGGCGATGGAGCACGACCGCATCCGCTGCATCGAGGCGGGCGCCGACGACTATATTTCGAAGCCGATCGATATCGACAAGCTGGTGTCGCTGTGTCGTGTCTGGCTGCGGCAGCGCTAGGATGGAGACCGCCGGCATGGAATCGCAATACCGTGACGACGAAGTCGAAGCGCTGCGCATGGATAACTTCGACATCGAGCTCAAGCTGCTGCTCGATGCGATCTACCTGAAATACCAGCACGATTTTCGCCACTACTCGCTGCCCTCGCTGCGCCGGCGCCTGACGCAGGCGCTGGCGGAATTCGGCCATCCGACGCTGTCGCAACTGCAGGACCGCATCCTCCGCCACGAGGACGAGTTCACGCGCCTGTTCCAGTACCTGACGGTGCAGGTCAGCGAGATGTTTCGGGATCCCGCCTATTTCCGGGCGCTGCGCGAGCAGGTGCTGCCGGTGCTCGGCACCTATCCTTCCATCAAGGTGTGGGTGGCGGGGTGCAGCAATGGCGAGGAACTCTGGTCGCTGAAGATCCTGTTCGACGAGGAGGGGCTGACGGATCGCACGATGTTCTACGCGACCGACATCAATCCCGACGCGCTGGCGCGTGCCGAGGCCGGCATCTACGCCGCCGACCGCATTCCGGGTTTCTCGCGGAACTATCTGGAGGCGGGCGGCAAGCGGTCCTTGTCGGATTACTACCATGCCGCTTACGGCGGGGCGCGCATCGCGTCCCGGTTGCGCGAGCGGGTGGTGTTCGCCGACCACAGCCTCGCGACCGACGAGGTGTTTCTCGAGGCGCACCTGGTGTCGTGCCGCAACGTGCTGATCTACTTCGAGCGCGAGCTGCAGGATCGGGCGCTGGCCCTGTTCGAGCGCAGCCTGGTGCGGCGCGGTTTCCTCGGCCTGGGGATCAAGGAGAGCCTGCGTTTCTCGGGCCAGCATCCGGCCTTCGAGGATTTCCGCGGGCGTGAACGCATCTACCGGAAACGCTGACGGCCATGTCGCTACCTGCTTCGTCTCCACCCGGCGCGCTGCCTGCTCCCGCCCGGCCGCCCTACGAGGCGGTCGCGATCGGCGCGTCGGCCGGCGGCATCGAAGTGCTGGCCGTCCTGCTCGGCGCGCTGCCCGCCGCGTTTCCCGCGATCGTGATGGTGGTGGTGCACCTGCCCACCGATGCGCCGAGCCATCTGGCCCAGGCGCTCGCGCGGTATTGCCTGCTTCCCGTGCAGGAGCCCGATGCCGGCGAGCCGCTGGCCGCCGGTCACGTTTACGTGGCGCCGCCCGATTATCATCTGCTGGTCGCCGACGACCTGACGGTGGCCCTGTCGGTGGATGCCCGCGTGGCCTTTTCCCGTCCCTCGATCGACGTGCTGTTCGAATCGGCGGCCCGTCGCTTTCGCCGCCGCCTGCTGGGCGTGCTGTTGTCGGGTGCCAACGACGACGGCGCGGCGGGGCTGGCCCGCATCCGTGCCGCGGGCGGCACCGCCTGGGTGCAGGACCCGGCCACGGCCGAAGCGTCCACCATGCCGCTGGCGGCCATCGCGCGCGGCGCGGCGGATGAGATTCTTTCTCCGCTCACCATGGCCGGCCGGCTGGCCGCCTTTTCCGCTTACTCCTGATGCAGACCATGGCTTCTGTCAACATTCTCATCGTCGACGATATCGCCCACAACATCACGGCCTTGCAGGCATTGCTGGCCCGGGATGGCGTCAACCTGCTGGTGGCGCAATCGGGAACCGCGGCGCTGGAGCTGTTGCTGGTGCACGAGGTGGCGCTGGCGCTGCTGGACGTCAACATGCCCGACATGAACGGCTTCGAGCTCGCCTCGCTGATGCGCGGCAGCTCGCGCACCGCCCATGTGCCGATCATCTTCCTGACCGCCACCACCGAGGAAGCTTCGCGCACCTTCCGCGGCTACGAGGCGGGCGCGGTGGACTTCCTCTACAAGCCCGTCAATCCGCAGATCCTGCAGGCGAAGGTGGATGTGTTCGTGCAGCTCGAACGCCACAAGCGGCTGCTGGCCGAGGAGTTGCAGACTTCGCGCGCGCTGCTCGCGGCCAACGAGATGCTGATGGCGGTGCTCGGGCACGACCTGCGCACGCCGCTCGGCGCGGTGCTGTCCTCGGCCGAGTATCTGCTGCGCGAGCCGAACGGCCCGCAGACGGTGAAGGTCGCGAACCGCATCAAGAGCAGTTCGCAGCGCATGGCGCGAATGGTCCATCAGCTGCTGAATCTCGCGCGCCTGCAGGGCGGCAGGCTTCAGTTGCAGCGCGAGGCGGTGCAGCTCGGCACGCTGTGCCGCTCGATCGCGGACGAGTTCCGCGGCGGCGACGGCGGTGACCGCGTCGAGATCGTCGAGCGCGGCGACGGCGCCGGCAACTGGGATGGCGACCTGCTATGGCAGGCGATTTCGAATCTCGTCAGCAATGCCTTGCAGCATGGCGAGCCGGACAGCGTGGTGACGGTGGAGGTGGATGGCGAGGCGGCGAACCGGGTGTCGATCAAGGTCCGCAATCGCGGCGTGATCGACGAGAGCCTCGTTCCGCATCTGTTCGAGGCCTTCGGGCCCGGCGCGGCCGACACGCCGCGCCGCGCCGGCCTGGGGCTCGGCCTGCACATCGTCGAGAAGATCGCCCAGATGCATCGCGGCACGGTGAAGGTCGTGACGGACGAGGCGGATCACACCAGCTTCCGTATCGAGCTGCCGCGCGCGGACGAACGCGACGAGACGGCATCGCGCGGGTAAGCCGATGGATTGATGGACGTGACGCAAGCTAGACAGATCATGAACAGTGCGATGAAACAGATATCCGGTTCGACGGTGGACTGGCAAAGCGGATGGATCGGCGAGACCGAGGACCATGCGATCTGCCTGCTGTCGCCCGAGGGGCGCATCCTGACCTGGAATCGCGGCGCCGAGCGCGCCTGCGGCTACCAGGGCACGGAAATCATCGGCCAGGATTTCTCCTCGTTCTATCCGGAGAAGGCCTGCGCCGCCGGCGCGCCGGCCGAGGCGCTGGCCGCCGCGGCCGAGCATGGCCGCCATGCCGAACAGGGATGGCGGGTGCGCAAGGGCGGCGCGCCGTTCTGGGCCGATGCCGTGGTGACGGCCCTGCGCAGTCCCGACAATGTGCTGCTCGGCTTCGTCAAGGTGCTGAACGACGTCAGCAGCAGGAAGACCGCCCATGACGCGGCGCTGGAAAACGAACGCCAGTTCCGCATCCTGGTGCAGGGCGTGGTGGACTACGCGATCTTCATGCTGTCGCCGGATGGGCATGTGGTCAGCTGGAACCCGGGTGCCGAGCGCATCAAGGGTTACGCGTCCGGGCAGATCATCGGCTCGCATTTCTCGCGCTTCTACACCGAGGAGGACGTGGCCGCCGGCGTTCCCGAGAATGCGCTGGAAACGGCGCGCCGGAACGGGCGCTTCGAGGCCGAGGGCTGGCGGGTCCGGCAGGACGGCAGCCGCTTCTTCGCGCATGTGGTGATCGACGCGATCCGGCACGAGGGCGAACTCGCCGGCTTCGCGAAGGTGACGCGCGACATCACCGAACGCCAGCAGGCGGCCGAACAACTGGAGCAGGCGCGCGTGGCGCTGTTCCAGGCGCAGAAGATGGAAGCGCTGGGGCGGCTCACCGGCGGGGTCGCCCATGACTTCAACAACGTGCTGCAGGTGCTGCGAGGCAACCTGGATCTGCTGACGAGCCGCCATGAGAGCGACCCCTGGACCATCGAGCGCCTGCAGAAGGCGATCGACGCGACCGAGCGCGGCTCCCGGCTGGCCACGCACCTGCTGGCCTTCGGGCGGCAGCAGGCGCTGCAGCCGGTGGTCGTGAACCTGGAGCGGCAACTGCGCGACATGGACGACCTGCTCAGGCGCACGCTCGGCCAGTCGATCGACATCGAGACGCTGGTGGCGCCGGGGCTCTGGCACACCATGATCGACCCGCATCAGTTCGAGAACGCCGTGCTCAATCTCGCGGTGAATGCCCGCGAGGCGATGCCCGAAGGCGGGAAGCTGACGCTCGAGCTGGAGAACGAGGCGCTCGACGAGCGTTACGTGGCCGCCGAATCGGACGTGCCGCCGGGGCAGTACGTGATGCTGGCCGTCACCGACAACGGCGTGGGCATGCCCGCCGAGATCCTGGCCCGCGCCTTCGACCCGTTCTTCAGCACCAAGTCGGAAGGCGCCGGCACGGGGCTCGGCCTGAGCATGGCCTATGGCTTCGTCAAGCAGAGCGGCGGCCATATCCGCATCTACAGCGAGGTGGGCTACGGCACCACGGTGAAGGCCTATTTCCCGAGGTCGGCCGGATCGCCCGTCGGCGCGGCGCGCACGAGGCCCGGCGCGGTTCATCAGGGTAGCGAGACGGTGCTGGTGGTGGAGGACGATCCTTCCGTGCAGTCGACCGTGATCGACACGCTGACGGGCCTGGGCTACGACGTGCTGAAGGCCAACGATGCGCTGCAGGCGCTGGCCGTGATCCGCAGCGGCGCGCATATCGACCTGCTGTTTACCGACGTGGTGATGCCCGGGCCCTTGCGCAGCCCGGAGATGGCGCGCCAGGCCAAGCAGTTGCTGCCGAACCTGAAGATCCTGTTCACCTCGGGCTACACGCGCAATGCGATCGTCCACGGCGGGCGGCTCGACCCCGGCGTGGAGCTGCTGAGCAAGCCCTATAGCCGCCAGCAACTCGCCACCAAGCTGCGCCAGATGCTCGCCGCGAGCGGCGAGCCGCCCGCGTTGCCCGCGGTGGCTGCCATGCCCGGCGAGGCGGCGCCGAGCAGCCCGCCGCCGCAGGATGCGCCGGCATGCGGCGAGGCCGTGGGCCGGCGGGTGCTGGTGGTGGATGACGACGTGGATTCGCTGGAGGCGACGGCGATGCTGCTGGAAATGGGCGGCCATGTCGTGCTGCGCGCGGAGGATTCGCGCCGGGCCCTGGCGGTGCTGGACAGCGAGGCTTGCGACATTCTCCTGACGGACCTGGCCTTGCCGGACATCGACGGCATGGAGCTGGCGCGACAGGCGGTGTTTGCGCATCCGCACCTGCGCGTGATCTTCGCGTCCGGGCACGTGGTCTCCAAGGCGGTGGACCTGGGCTTCGCCTGGACCGCGTTGCAAAAACCCTTCGACGCGGATCAGCTGTTCGGCGCCGTGCAGAAGATATCGCGAGCGCAGCCGACGGCGTGATCCGGCGCGCCGTGCGAGCGTGCGTTCAGGCCATCTGGTCGCCGCTCGCCACGTCCTCCTCGAACAGCGCGAGCCGGTTGTAGAGCGTCTTGAGGCTGATGTCGAGCACCTCGGCGGCGTGGGTCTTCACGCCGCCGCATTTGGCGAGCGTGCCGAGGATCATCTGGCGATCGAGTTCGTCCAGCGGGGCGCCCAGCTCGACCGATATCGAGTCGCCGAACTCGGCTTCGTTGCCGGCCACCTCGACCGTGATCGGCGGCGGCAGCGTGTCGATCAGCTCGCCGTCGCTGAAGATGCGGGCGCGCTGCACGAAGTTGCGCAGCTCGCGCACATTGCCCGGCCATTTGACATTGGCGAGCGCGGCCAGGGCGGCGGGGGCGAAACGCATCTCGCTGCCGGCCTGCTCGTTCAGTTGCTCGAGAAACGCGCGGGCCAGCATGGCGATGTCGTCGCCGCGCTCGCGCAGCGGCGGCAAGGTGATGGGGAACACGTTCACGCGGTGATAGAGATCGGCGCGCAGCCTGCCCTTGGCGATCGCGGCCTCGGGGTCGAGGTTGGTGGCCGCCACGATGCGCACGTCCACGTCGAACTCCTTCAAGCCGCCGAGCCGCGTCACGCGCCCGGTTTCCAGCACGCGCAGCAGCTTGACCTGCGATTCCATCGGCATCTCGGTGATTTCATCGAGGAACAGCGTGCCGCCGTGGGCGCGTTCGAAGAAGCCCTTGTGCTGACGATCGGCGCCCGTGAAGCTGCCGCGGTCGTGGCCGAACATCTCGCTCTCCACCAGGTTCGCGGCGATCGCCCCGCAGTTGATGGCGAGAAACGGGCCGGTGCGGCGCAGGCTCAGGTCGTGGATGGTGCCCGCGGCGAGTTCCTTGCCCGTGCCCGATTCGCCCTTGAGCAGCACCGAGGCGCTGGTCCTGGCGACGCGGTTGATCGCGTCGTACAAGCTCTGCATGGGCGGCGAGGTGCCGAGCATGCGCCCGAAGCGGCCGAGCTGCTGGAGCTCCTGGCGCAGCGAGTCGATCTCCGCGCGCAGGGCGCTCACGCGCGGCAGCCGCGAGAAGATGCGCGTGAGCCGCTGCATGTTGACCGGCTTGACGAGGTAGTCGCTCGCGCCGCGGCGTAGCGCGTCGATCGCGGTTTCCAGGCTCGCATGGCCCGTCATCAGGACCATCTCGCAGTGCGTGCCCTTCGGGAGATCCTTGAACAGATCCATGCCGTTGCCGTCGGGAAGCATCAGGTCGCACAGGATCAGGTCGGGGGGATTGCCCGCGATCAGGCGGCGGGCTTCCGCGAGCGTCGCCGTGGTTTCGCAGCGCAATTGCTGCGATTGCGCCAGGGCGGCGAGCATGTCGCGGGAATCCGCGTCGTCTTCGACAACCAGTACGTAGGACACGAATACTCCAGGGGTGGATCGAATAGGCCGTGGCGCAGGCCGGGTTGTGCTGCGGGTGGCGATATGCCGGAACTCGCGGTGTGGCTGTTAAAACTTCGATGCGGGATCGAGAGGAGCGAGGGTATCGGAGGCACGCCGATTCCCGAGCATGTAAAAAGCGCGCAATCATACAGCGCGCTTGTAATCCGTTCCGCCTCGACGCCGTTTCCACGGCTGCGCGGCGGGCCGGCACCTGCACCCCCGCGCTTGGGCGGACGATTCAAGCAAGAGCCGGGCCTGCCGCGCGTCGGTCGCCGGATCGGCGAGACCGTCACGCGCTGCCGATATAATGGGCGCGCCTTTCAACCATGGGATATCGAATGAAATCACTGATCGCTTTGCTCGCTGCATCGTCCTTCGCCGTGTCCGCGTTTGCCGCCAACGTCGTCGAGAAGCTGCCCTCGGGCGTGGTCGTCGAAACCCTCAAGGCGGGCACCGGCGCGCAGCCGACCGCCAGCGACGTGGTGCGCGTCAACTACGTCGGCACGCTCGCCAACGGCACGGAGTTCGACAACTCGGCCAAGCACGGCGGCCCGGCAACCTTCCCGCTCGGCGGCGTGATCCCGTGCTGGACGCAAGGCGTGCAGAAGATGAAGGTGGGCGGCAAGGCCAAGCTGACCTGCCCGGCGGCAACGGCTTATGGCGATCGCAGTGTTGGGGTGATTCCGCCGAATAGCCAACTGACGTTCGAGGTGGAGCTGCTGGGGATTGGGCAGTAACGCTCGCTCAGTCACTCACTCAGGATATGTGTGCAGGAGCCCGGCTTTGGCCGGGCTTTTTTGTGTCTGGGATGCTGGTTCGAGGGGGCGCGTGCTGGGTGGTTGATGCTGTGCTTCGCGCAGATTGGCGCCCCCCCGGTTACTCAGATTGGCGTGCCGTCCCACGCGATTTTTTTCCGTGGCTTCATCCGGCGGCGAACTCCCGTTGTCTGGTCGACGCTGAGGATTCCATGTCGGGTGATGTCAACCTCCGATCATTGCGAAGCAGCTTCCTGACTGACTAATGTCATGTCAAACGGAAAGAGACTATAGCCACGCGGTGAGGAGATTCAAGCGGAGACCACATGGCGAACGTCCCGGGCCTTCTTGAACTCCTTCAGCAGCGTGTCAGGCATCATGTAGAGATCGCCGCGTGCCCGCGAGCATGCGACGTACAGCTTATTCCGCGAAGTCACAGCCATTTGGAACAGCGTGTCCGCCAAAAAGTGCTTCCAGGACTCGGCATTTAGGACAACACAGACGTCTTGATAGTGGTTGCGCCCCTTTGACTCACCCCAGTTCTGCGAATGGCAGCCATACCGGCCGTGTTCTTGAAAAAACAGCTTGATGATGCTTGGTGACGCATGCAACTCCGCCGCCTGCGACAGTTTGCTGACAACGGAGACTTGAGTGGTGCGGTCCGAGTACGCATAGATGTCGACTCCGATCTTGTCTCGGATGAACGAGCACACGGTGGTGCTGCAACGGTGGCTTTTAAGCAGAGACGTCGTGTCGACAATCAAGCCGGCAGATCGCAAGGCATCTTTGAAACGGTCATAGCTGTCATGCAGCCCTTTGTTAACGGCGCCATCAGTGCTGGTGGAGTACGTGTGCTGATAGAAATCGCCGACCAATAGTACTTCTACATCCGCCTGAATAATTTGTTTGAGTAGATTGAAGTCATGGCCACCTATATCCTGTACCTCGTCGACACAGATCCGGTCGTAGTAACGTTCCAATCGGCGCTGGAGCGCTGGAATGCAACCATGCACATCCAAGGCCTTCGCCATTCGAGCGTGGTAGATGCGGCCACTTTCCGTAACGTACCGATCACGACTATTGAGCTTCTGGCGCGTCGAATAGTTGCTCGGCCTCTCGAACGCGATACCTTTTGTCTGCATTTTCGTCAGAAGCAACGGCCGGTAGCAAAACGAGTTCAAGAACGTGAAGTAGGTACAGACAGTGATGTTGTCTGGAAGGTACCCGAACTTCATAAGAACGCGGCGACAAATCTCCTCGTAGTTGCTTTCCGTATAAGTGATGAGCAGGGTCCGCTTTAAAAGGTTGAGCTCATCGATAAGTCTTGTGGTCTTCCCTGATCCAGCGACCGCGAAAATTACTCGTTTATCCATTTGATGGCCTCCTGTATATACGTCGGGGCTATCAGCTCCGCCTCCTTTGCCAGTAGAAGGTCAAACGCGGCGTCAGCTTTGTTGGCTAGCATGTACGCCAAGGGTTCGAGCTTACGCCTTGGCATACGGAAAACCTCGTCGCAAATCGCTTTGTTGTCTTCATACAGGCAAATCTCAAAGGTTGTGCGTCGGTTGGAATCGGTGTCTGCGAAGATCTTGGCGTGGGGCAACATGTGCTCTGCGTAGTTGTCGACACAGTTCTTCTGATAGTTGCCGTCGTTGTCGCGAATGACAGCCGTGCGCACGTCAAGCAACTTGGCGAGGTCCAGATAGCGTTTGAAGCTTGTACCACCCACCGAGATAACGTGAACGCCGTCCTTCTTCAATGTCGATCCTGAATGCTTTTGATAGAGTGCATCTAGAAGGATGAATTCTGCGTCTCCTTCTACGAGGATGACTTTCCTCGACAGTGCGAATTCAAGGACATTGTTATCAGGCGCCTTCATGAAGAACTTCGCCGTATCGGATGGGAGCTTGTAGAGGCGAGCCGGCTTACCTCGTTGACCAAGCAGGATAGCCTTACGCAAGTCAAGTCGAGAGGAGATCAGGCTGCTGTGAGTCGCGATGAAAAGTTGTTTGTTCGCTGACTGAGCGATTCGCTCGATGAGTTGGTGCATCGTTGCTTGGCTCAGGTGATTTTCAGGTTCCTCCAGGAGTAAGACATCCAGTCGACTTTCGCCCCCTTTTTTACTGAGTGCGAATTCCGTCTTGATGAAGCACTGTCGCCCCTTTCCCTTGCTCTCGATTGGAATTTCATTTTCGGTGATCACCAAGTCAGACTCCAGGTTGGCCTTGACACTCGTGCGTACGCCGAATTGATAGTCCGCTAATTGGTCGTTCAACTCTTTCAGTTGGCCATTCTTGAATTCGCCCTTACTCTTCCGGTAGGCATTCTCGAGCTTGCTACGGTTCCCGACGTCAGCATGCATCGCGAATACCGAACGAGTGTACTCCCGCGCTGCATACTCGCTATCGATTTTGGAACTATCGATGGCTAGATGTCGGACGTGCCGTTTGACATTAGAATATGCTTCCCCAGCGAACGTATGGTATTGGACGCCATAGTAATCGAATGGGAAATTAGCGGAATCTTCCTTCAGTGCTTCCGCGATGTCCTTGCTGAAGTCGAGGATGGGTTCAAACGTCATTCGCAGTCCGTCACGCTCGAGACCTTTCGAGTTGTTCGTTCCGTTCAGCCCCGGCTTTTTGTCGGCCGAGAGATAGATTTCAACGAACAGTTTGGGTAAACGATCTACAGTGCATGGCCCGTCCTGAAACGCTTTGACAGCATTGGCGTTTAATAGAGTCTCGATTCCAATAGTTTCGATCTTGCTGCGACTTCCGCTCATCACGAGTTCCAAAGCCAGTAGCACCGAGCTTTTGCCCGCTTCGTTATCCCCAATGAGCAGGTTCATCTCGGGATCAAACTCGAGTTCCAAGCTGTCGAACTTCTTGAAGTTAGACAGCACCAATCTTTCAATTGTTGGCATTCTCACTCCCCGTATGTCGCTTAGGTGAACTGGTCGATCGTGATGGCTACACTCTCGGGTTGAGCACCTCAATCAAATCGAATCTTATGCGAGATCTTCATTACATGCTGCGTATAGAACCTGCTTGCGCTAAATGATGACTTCTTTCTCGGAGGTGCCGCGTGTGGTCACCTGTAAATCATTTTCAGCGAACTGGACGTTAGCCACTTTCGCTGCATTTCCGGGGGCGCCTAGAGCCTGTCTGGTCGTCAAATCGTTGCAGTGCGGCTAATAGTGAAAAATCAACGCCGTCTCATCGAGTTCAAGATTGTATCCCACACGCCAAGTAGCTGGTTTTGCTCGCTTTCGGAAACAGGCCCATCGGAATCCAGCTTAATGTCAATCCATGGATCCCGTGCACGATCTTCGCCAGGCATGGCAGTCCATTCGAACGACGCGGTGTTGGCAGATCTGTCAACGACGTCATGCTCATCCCCATCGCGGCGGGCCACGTTCCGGGAACGACTACGTAATGTCTTTGATGAACTCGACACGAGGTTCGCGAGGGCGGGCGGAAGGCTAGACAGGCGCTCGATGATATTTTTTTGCGTGCCACGACTAGCCGTGTCGGTGCCTATGCCAAATCCGCTTTTGGATTCTGGCAAGTCACCGATCAGATAGACAGATTCCAGATCCGAAGGAGCGCCAGGGATGAATCCGTTGTCGATGCAGAAACCTGGCTCGGTCGGGGTTTCCAGATTGTGGCGAGGTCGCACGGATTGCATCAATTCCGCTATGGCCACCTTCGCTCCAGCGACGGAATCACTCAAAACCTGCACGGAAAATGAGAACGCCACGTCTTGCTTGAGGATGTACGCTCGCAATGTGTGGAGATCCTCGCCATCGTTCGACAACTGAAAAACTCCCCCATCTGGCATGTCGATCGGTGGACTGCTCAGTGAGCCCGTTGCCATGCTTGCGGCTACGGGAGCCGCTTGGAGAATCGCTTCGTGCAATTGTTGAGCGTTCGACGGCGACCGAGCATCGATACGAATGCCATTGAACGACTGCGCCATCTTGAAATGCTCAGCGGACCGAGGAAGGTCTACGGTATAGCGCCCCACACACACGGTGCGCATGGATTCGGACGTCGGCCTGAGCGAACTAGACGTGTTCGCATCCTGTTGATGATTGCACCCTGCCAGCGTTGCGAGCGCGACGGCGACAAGGCATGTGGCGAACGTAGAGGCCACTTTCATGCATCTACCCAATCCACTTTCTGTGCAAACTTGGCGACTGCATATTTCGTGACCGGCATCATGTTGCTTGTCTCCGGCAAATACGCGCTCTGATCGAAGCCATCAAGAGTCGCGGGCGTTGCTCCGGTAGAAATTCACTCTCGACGTCTGAGGCTTCGTGTCGAGACGCATGACGCCGGCCTCGAGTCACTCAACGGTAGCTTTTGAAGCAAATCGAGAAAATCAACGACGCTTGAGCGAATGCAATATGACATCCCATGTGCCAAGGAGTGAGCCGATCTTTTCATCTTGCACTGCCCCATTAGAGAAGAGCGTCGCATCAATGCCTGGCTCATGCGCGCCATCTTCCTCGGGCATGGCTGCCCATTCAAACGAAGCTGCTTTCGATGACTTGTCGATCAGATCATATTCGTCACCTTTGCGGCCGGCGATTTCCCTTGACTCGCTGCGCAGAATCGTTGATGAACTGGAGACAAAATTCGCAAGCGGCAGGGGGAGGTTCGACATGCGAGAGATGATGTTCTCTTTGGTGCCACGGCTGCCGGTATCGAAATTGACTCCAAATCGACTATCGACTTCCGGCAAATTAACCACCATGCTTACTGACTCTCCGCTCTCTCGATCCCCGGGGATGAATCCGCGCTCAATGCAAATCCCAGCTCCCTTCGGGATATCAAAGTTTTCGCGAGGCAGAATGGCTTGCATTAACTTCGAAATGGCGATTTTTGCGCCAGAAACTGAATCGGATAAAACTTGGACGTTGAATGAGTACAGTATGTCTTTCTTTAAAATGTAACCGCGAACCGTATGTAGATTTTGCGTGTCGTCCGAAATCTGGAAAATTGAAGTTTCGGGGGCGTTGGCAGGTAAGCTGGTCAACTTCGATGGGGCTTTGTCAGTATCAGCTCGCGCGTCTTCTGCAACTTTATGCTGCTGTAGTTCTGCATTGGCTGGATACTGCACGTCGATCTGAATTCCATTGATCTTCTGTCCGATTTGAAGATCGGTTGCGGATTTCGGGAGATCGATTGTGTAACGGCCGACGCAAACAGTATGCATAGATTCCGCCGCTGGCTGGGGTAGATGGCTCATGCTTAAATCCTGATGTCGATTGCAGGCAGCAAGTTGGACAAGAGCAATTGTGCAAATGACCTTGATGTATGCGTTAGCTATCAAGCGTCACCCCAGTCTGCCTTTTGAGCAATCTTCGCGATTGCATATTTTGTGACAGCCATCACGTTGCTCATCTCCGGAAGATACGCACTTTGGTGATCGAAACCCTCAAATGCGAACTGCTCGATCGCACCGCCGCGCTTACCAGGCGCCAGGCCAGATTCATGCGGCACGGTACCATCGCCTTGCGATTCCGCCTCGCTGATGGAAAATCGATCGCGTAGATCTCCCATCCACGATGAGTCAGCCACACGCGCCTCGATTGTTCCATTACCATCGTCGCTCGTCGGCAGGCCGTCCATTGCAAGTTTTTTCAACTCCGCATTGGTATCGAAGACGGACATGGGGCCGCGCATCGCGAAGCGTAGGGTGCCAATATCCCATTGAATCTTCCCCCAAGCCTTGTGACCGGCATCGGCACCAAAGAATGCGTAGGTCACCGGGTGATAGCTGTCGGCCAGTGTCGCATGAAAGCGCTCCGCGCTCGACAAGCAGGCCAAGTATTTTTCCCACGCGGGATCGGTCTTTGTGACGGCTTTTCCCGATTGGTCGTATCTCCAGCCCGAGTCTCCACCCGGATCGAGCCAATCCGGATTGACGAGCCGCCACCAACGATTGCGTTCGCTGTAGATCGTTTTGTAGGGATTGCCTTTAATCGGGTAACTGATGCCGCCCGCTCTGACGGTGAGCCATCCGTCTGGGTAGTTTTGGTTCGGAAGCAGTTGTAGCCCTCCGGGGGATTGGCCGAGAACAGGTGCGACGTCTCGGCCATATGCACCCAGGAACATCCAGGTCGCGATGGACTTCAGAATGGTGATCGGATTGATGGAAAATCCACCCGCTTCATTGCCAGCCCGCATGCGCTTGTAGGCCGCCGGCGCCCCGAGAGCAGGCATGGCTCCATGCAGAATGCCTAGCACCTTGTCTGATGCATTGCCCATTTGTGGATGAACCGCTGCTCGAGCAACGAGGCCCCCCATCGAGTGGGTTACCAAAACCACCTTCTTGACTGCCTTTTCGCCCCACTTGTCGCGGTAATGCTTGAGTATCGAATCAATTTCCTGAGCCAGGTCTTTTCCAGACTGTTCATTTGATTGAAGCCAGTTGTATCCCACTGCATGCACGGGATACCAGTACTTCGCAACCTGCTCCAACTCGCCCTTCGTCAAGCGAAGAGTCTGATCCTTACCATCTGATTTGACGTTAACACCATGTGATACGTAGGGTGACCACGAACCATCGACGATAGCGTCATTTTTGATCGAATCCCATCGAACGACATCATTCAAGTTTGATTCAAGGTATTCAAGCAAGGGGCCGTAGCTTCCCCAAAAAACCGTTCCCCAGCCGCGAGTTTGAATAAGTTTCGCTGGAAAACCATTGGTAGCATTGGCGAGGCGCTTGCCTCCGATATCAATGTCGTGGTCTACCTGTACATTGGCGGGGTTGAAGACCTCTTTTCTTCCTGCCGGATTGAGTCCGATGATCGTCGTCACTGCATTCGTCAGATCCGGTCGCCAGATATTGACGATATTTCTTGATTTTTTGACGTCTTTTGTTTTGAGATTCGAGCCCATGATGCCGGGTACGAAGATCACGGGAATGATCCGATCCGGGTGCATCAAGCACTCGGCACGCGTGGTCATGCTCGTTGGCGAGGTCTGCGAATGCCAGACCGGGAGGCCATCCTCGTCGTAGCTGCGCGCCACTGTCCGCGTCTTATCGTTCATCCCTCACCTTCGGGCAAAAATTTGAGGCGCATCCCCTCGATCATCGAACTTTTCTGTACGCCGGTCCCACCGTTTGCGTTGGTCCGGCCGGTGATCACGGAACCATCGGCTCGGGTCAATTCAAAGCGCCGGTTCCCCATCGGTTGCCCGGTCGCGTGATGACGAAGTATGAACTCTTCGTCGTGCGGCATGTTGGGCCATTCGTTCATTGATTTCGACAAGGAGGTCGGCCCAGAGAAATTATGTGTCGCGCCCTTGATATCGATCTTCCCGGGGGCATGGATCTCGATGTTGCCGCCCGAAAGGCGAATGTACGCACCGCCGGACGTCAACAGGATTTCCTGTTTTGCAACGGCCTCTACGCTCTCGGTCGCCGACAGCACCTTCACGGATTTCTGCGCCGTGACTTCCACATTGTCTGCATGCGCCTGGATCTCGACCTTTCCTTTCGCGGCAAATAGCTTCATCCCGGCGTTCTGCACAAACAAGCTGATCTTCTCCGCGACACTCGCTACCAGCGACTTCCCGCTAGAGATAAACGTGCTCTGGCCACTGACGATGTTCGTTTGATGCTCACTCGACACATGCACGGAATCCTGCGTCGACAACGCGATACCGGCAGGGGCCGCAATCAACATGACCGGCGATTTGAAGACATTCGCGCTGCCCGTACCACCCCCTGCCGTTGTGCCGCCCGACGATGTTCCTTGCACACTATTCTGGGTCGCATCGGTGAAGGTTTTGAGCGCCTTGTGGCCGTCGTCCAGGCTTTCGGCTTGGTGCGTTTGGCTCGCCTGCGACATCGCCTCGACCACGGTTTCGGCATTGATGAGTTGTTGCTGGGCTTCGCGTGCATCGAGGGGTTGGCTGCTAGCCGACTTGGGATGGGTAGTCAGATATAGACCTTGCGATGCGCGCACGGCACCATAGGCATCCGACCTCAAATCGAAGCCGGATCCAAGATACGAACCGCGCGTATTGCCGCTTTGATCGATCAGATATCCAAGGTGCAGCACGGTATTCGCGCTACTGCTCATCAACTGGACGCGGTTCTGGCCTGTCGCATCGTCCATGACCATCTGGTTGTAGCCGCTGCCGCCGTATTCCTTCGAGCGATGCCCGGACAGGATGCCGTTGCTATGCCACTGTGGCTTGACCGAGCCGTTATAGACGCGGTGCAGCGCGATCGGTCGATCGCAGTCTCCGCCGACATACCCGATGATGACTTCCTCGCCCACGCGTGGAATATGAACGCCGCCGTAACCGCCGCCGGTGTCTGACTGCGCTACCCGGACCCAGCACGAGGCGTTTGCATCGCCGGTGTTCTGCCGATCCCAGACGAACATTACCTTCACTCGGTTCAGTTCGTCCGTGTACACCTCTTCATCTTGAGGGCCGACGACGATCGCTGTCTCGAGGTGCATCTCGGGCTTCGTGTGCTCGAATGGGCTGCGGTACGGAACCGCGGTGCGCTGCGCCTCGACTTCGGCCAGATAGAATCCGGCCGATCCGTCATCGTGAGGAACGGATTCGCCCGCGTATCCTGCCTTCGCCTTTGCCAGTTCGCTTTGCAAGCTGTGCGGGAAGCTGGACTCTTGATCCGACAACGGCAGATTGTTCTCGATGTAGCGCCAGACCTTGATTGCCGCGAATTCACGCTGCGCCGCCGGATCACGATCGTGCTCGGGATGACCATTCAACTCGAATCGCAAACCCGCATCGATGCCGCGTACGCCCCCCGCTGCAAAGAACCGCTTTGCTCGCGATTCCCATTCTTCCAACTTGATTTGAGAGAGATGTTCTCCGCGATCCTGGCGGCCGTATGTGTAGGCGCCCGTGTATTCGTAGACCTCGGTCTGCCCCGGGAGCGCTCCTTGTCCAGCCATGGTCGGCAGTGTGGTTCCTTTCGGATTTGCCGCTGACGATGGGGCTTTGTAGTCAAATGTCCGCGTCGTATGCGCCGAACTTTGCAAAGTACGCGTACCTGCCCACTGCGTGAACGCGTCCGCTTCGCTGCCGGTTCCGGATCTGTAGAACTGAACGGGGTTGCCTGATATTTCGTCGAGCGAATGGACCTCATCAGTCACCACCAGCGTGTGAGACTTGCCGTCCTTGCCTTGTCGCCAGAAACCAAATAGCCCTTCTTCCTCCATCAACCGATGAACAAAATTCCAATCCGATTCACTCTGGCGGCAATATGACCGCGGCGGCAGCGGTTTCGATAGCTCGAACTGGAATCGACCATTCGCTTGTGGATGCGCATTAAACACGTCCGTCATGATCGCGTCGACACTTTGGTCTTGCCAATACCGCATGTCGTGGCGGAATTTCAGGAAATGCATCCAGGATGCGAAGGTCAACTGGTAGCTTGTCTGGCTACCTTCAGAACCGAGTCGACGCGCTGTATGTATGTAACCGTTGATTGGCAGATAAGACTTGTTCGCTTGCTGTATCCACAGCGTCATTGGCTGAGCGATCAGGGATTTTAGTTCGATGTCGCTTGCCGTCGACACCATGTCGAGCGTGACGCTGAAGTCACGGCCGAGTTCGGAGTAGGTCACGGCGCGGCGCGGTATGAGCGCGTTGTCGGGCAGCGTCGGCACGTCCGTCTTCACCAGGCGATCTTGTTGGATCAGTCCGCCTTGGAGTGCCTGAATCAAATCGGTCAGATTCATAGCGCGTGGTTCTCGTTTATGAAAAGCCCGCCGGCCTTCTCTCAGTGGGGCGGCCGCCCCTTGACCCTGCATCGAGGAGACTAGCCACTAGCCTACCGTGGCGAGACTCTAAGTATCAGAAGCGTTGATACACAAATCATCGAAACAACAAATCAGCACGTCTCGCAATCATATTGCAACGAGGATTAGTGAGGTGGCCTGCTATCAGGATCGGTGCGTGATCGACGTGGATTTTGACAAAACATAACGTTGTTTCGCAACGCTTTACATCAAGGCATCCGCGAAAACTGCGTCCGGCCCTAAATCCCTATAGGATCGCATCACGCCACCCCCAGCGACATCAACGCCGCCAGCGCCACCGCGACAAACGCCCCCGGCACGCCAAACCCTTGCGCCACGACCATAGCCAGAGCACCAGATCGACTGCTTCCGGCTAACGGGAGCCCGCTACCCACCCTCACTTCGGCAAGAGCCCGCACGCACGGTAACCATCGATCAACGCGTCGAACAATGGCAGGTCCGAACGACCGCGCGCGACCAGTTGCGCACCGGCCACCGCGGCAAAGATCGCGCGCGCCTGCCTTTTGGCTTCTCGTGGACCCACCAAGTCCGCATCCAGAAGGGCCTTTTCCAGCCATTCGATGTTGACGTCCGCGAACGCCTGGGCTTCCTTCTTCACGATGTCGGGCAGGTCGTCGTACTCAGCGGTCATGAAGCTCGCCAGACACATGCGGTTGCCGTTCTCCAGCGACTTGCGAAACGTCTCGGCGGGATACCTGCGCAGCCGTTCGAGCGGGTCTTTCGCCTTGCTCCAGAGCGTGTCGAGCGTCACGGCCGCGTCTTCCCGGTAGCGCCGTGCCACCGCGGCCGCCAGTTCGGCCTTGCCCGGGAAATGATGGTAGAGGCTCGCCGCCTTGATCCCGACCTCTTCGGCCAGATTGCGGATGTTCAGGCCGCCGTAGCCGTGTGCCTGCGCCATCCTGGTAGCGGTCACCAGGATCTTCTCGCTGGAATTCACGCCTGCCTGGCTTTTCATGGACTCGCCGATAAAAGGTGTTGACGAGCCGCAGTATAGCTTCTAGCATTAAAACTAACAAACGTTAGGTAGTATCGCTGTCTGGCTCGATCCTGCTGTCATCGATTTCCGTCGAAGGCAGGCCGTAACGTCCGAGATCTTTCGTCTGATGTGACCTTGTCCACTGCCTGCAATCAGGTGCGAGGGCTGCGGGAAACCATCGCGGAGCCCTTGATGACATCACCTTTTTACCTTGGGGTTGTTTAGACATGTCCCATCCATTCGACATCGGGCGCCGCCGCCTGTTGAACAGCACGTCGGCCCTGGCCGTATTGAGCCTGCTCGATCTGGCCGGCGCGGCCTCGGCGCGGGCCGCGTCGCGTTACACCACCTCGCCGCGAGCGGCGACGCCGGCCGCATCGGCCTCGTTTGGCCCGATCCGCCAGATCGACGCCGGCCGGCTCAACATCGGTTACGCCGAAGCGGGTCCGGAGAACGGCCCGGTCGTGATCCTTCTGCATGGATGGCCGCACGACATCCACAGTTTCAGCGAGGTGGCGCCGATCCTGGCTGCCGCCGGCCACCGAGTGATCGTGCCGTATCTCAGGGGATACGGATCGACCCGCATCGTCTCCGCGGACACGCCGCGCAACGGCCAGCAGGCGGTGTTCGCCGCCGACGTCATTTCGCTGATGGAAGCGCTGAGGATTGACCGCGCGGTGCTCGCTGGCTTCGATTGGGGCGGGCGCGCGGCGAACATCATCGCTGCGGTTTGGCCCGAGCGTTGCCGAGCGCTGGTGTCGGCTAGCGGTTACCTGATCGGCAGCCAGCAGGCCAATCGCAAGCCGCTGCCGCCGCAAGCCGAACTGCAGGCCTGGTTCCAGTATTACTTCGCCACCGAACGAGGTGCCGAAGGTTACGCCGAGCATCGCGACGAATTCAACAAGCTGGTCTGGCGCAACGCCTCGCCTCGGTTCAGGTTCGACGACGCGACGTTCCTGAGGACGGCGCAGGCCTTCGACAATCCCGACCATGTCTCGATCGTCATCCACAACTACCGTTGGCGGTTGGGATTGGTCCAGGGCGAATCGCAGTTCGACGACTTGGAACGGCGGCTGGCCCTGGCGCCGCCGATCGAGGTGCCCACCATCACGCTGGAAGGCGACGCGAACGGCGCGCCGCATCAGCCGCCGGCCGCCTATGCGAAGCAGTTCACGGGCAAGTACCAGCACCGTGACGTCACCGGCGGCATCGGCCACAACCTGCCGCAGGAAGCGCCCGCGGCATTTGCCGATGCGGTCCTGCAGGTCGTGAAGCTCTAGCTGCCAGGCCGCGGCCGGCCGTGCTGATCGGCTGCCGTCGCTCGGCGACGTGGTTACCACGCCGGCGCGTGCCAAGCCGGCCGCCGACGTTGCCGAGATTCCCCAGCCGCGATCCCGGGCCGCCGTCCGCACGAACCACCGCAATCGCTAGCACCCTTGCCTTGTCCTCAAGCTTGACGGCCGTCCCTGGACGGTCTTTTTCCGGAGTCAGCAACATGTCCCAGCCAGTACCGCGTCGCGCCTTGATCGTCATCGACGTGCAGAACGAATACATTGACGGCAATTTCCTGATCGAATACCCGCCGGTTTCGTCGTCCTTGCCGAAGATCGCTCAGGCGATCGACGCCGCCAATGCGCACCAGATCCCGGTCGTGCTGATACAGCACGTGCTACCCGCCGATGCGCCGATTTTCGCGGCGGGCAGCGCCGGTGCGCAGTTGCACCCGGTGGTCGCCGAGCGCCGCCACGATCGCGTCGTGACCAAGGTGCTGCCGAGCGCATTTTCCGGTGCCGGTTTCGAGGACTGGCTGAAGCAACACGAGATCGATACCTTGACGGTGATCGGCTACATGACGCAGAACTGCAACGACGCTACCATGCGCGACGCCATGCACAGGGGTTACCGAGTCGAGTTCCTGCCCGATGCGGCCGGCTCGCTGTCGTACCGGAACAAGGCAGGCCACGCGAGCGCGGAGGAGATGCATCGGATCATCACCGTCATCATGGAGTCTACCTACGCGGCCACCATGTCGACCGACGAATGGGTGGAAAACCTGAAGCACCCGACGCCCGTCGCGAGCGACAACATCTACTACTCCAACCTCCGCGCGCACGGAAAGATGTAAAGCAGGCGTGCGCCACAAGGCGGGCTGCGATTGCGCAGCCTGCCTCCCGCTTTTCAGCGGGGATAGCGGTATTCAGGTCGAGACATTTCGCCAGTCGCTCGACAGCAGCAATCATCTGTGTCCCGCACGCTTCACGACCACTGAGTGCGGCGACCTGCCCGACATATCCGGTTTCCTCGGCAACGTTCCGAGCGAATGAGTCGGGCCTCGATTTTCATCTGTATTCCTACTGAAATATCCGTTCGCGATATCGATTACGCGCCTGCCTTCGTGCCAGGCTCGGGCGTGCTCGAGTGATGCTTGAGCTCATGGTGATCGTCTCGCCCGTCGGTATTGCCATCCAACCTGGTCAGCAAAAAATTCTTGACGACCTACATCGCAACGCTTAATGTTCAATCTAACAAACGTTAGGTAGTTAGTGAGCCTGCTTTGTTGTCCACGTCCCGACCCTTTTGAAGGCTTGCCATGAGCATCGAACTCATCTCCCAAGACGCAACCCGTCTCGCTGAACTGATTCGCAACAAGGAAGTTTCCCCGGTGGAGGTCGTGAAAGCGCATCTCGACCGCATCGAAGCCGTCGATCCCAAGCTCAATGCCATCGTCACGCTCGCCGATGGCGCGCTCGACGCCGCGCGCGCGGCCGAGCAAGCGGTGATGAATGGTGAAGCACTGGGGCCGCTGCACGGCGTGCCCTTCACGGCGAAGGACTCGATCGACACCGCCGGCGTGATGACGCAGCGTGCCTCTCCGATCTTCAAGGGCCGCGTCCCGGACACGGATGCCACGGGCATCGCACGCATGAAGCAGGCCGGCGGCATCCTGCTCGCGAAAACCAACCATCCGGAATTTTCGTTCTGGATCGAAACCGACAACCTGCTGTCGGGACGCACCCTTAACCCGTGGAACCTGGAGCGCACGCCTGGCGGCTCGAGCGGTGGCGAGTCCGCGGCCATCGCGGCGCTGATGTCGCCGCTCGGTCTGGCCACCGACATCGCAATCTCGGTACGCGGCCCGGCGGCACTGACCGGTCTCGTCGGCCTGAAGGCAACGCACGGGCGGATTCCGATGACCGGTGTCTGGCCGCGCCTGCCGCGTCGTTATTGGCACCTCGGCCCGATCGCCCGGACCGTTCGCGACGTCGCCCTGGCCTATTCGCTGCTGGCTGGCCCCGACGGCCTGGACGGCTATTCGACGGCCCCGCTCAGCGTTGATACCGGCGTGAGCGCCAAACCGGGCCGTCCGCTGCGGGTGGGCTGGCTGGTCGACGAATTTGCGCCGGTGGACGCGGAAGTCGCGGCAACCGTGCAAGCTTCGGCCGAAGCGCTGAAGAGCCTCGGCATCGCGGTGGAGCCGGTGAGCATTCCGGTGCTTACGCAGATCAACGCGCTGGAGCTGCTCTGGAAGATCCAGTTGATGGAAACCAAGCCCGCCTTCAAGCAGGTCACGGCTGGACACGAGGAAAAGATCTTCAAGCACGTCCAGGGCATCTACGATGCGCCGGAAACCTCGATCGCCGATTTCGTCGACGCGGAGCAGAAGTCGGAACAATTGCGCGACGGCTTTTCCGAGTACTTCCAGAAGTACGACGCCCTGATTTGCCCGGTGTTGCCGGTGGCGGGGCACGGGCACGATTCCGATCTCGACATCAACGGTCAAGCGGTATCAGCGCTGCACGTCATGGATCCGACCGCGCCGCTTAACGTGACCGGCCTTCCCGGGATGACGCTGCGCTTCGGCACCAGCAGCGACGGGCTGCCGATCGGGGTGCAGATCGTCGCGCCGTGGATGGCGGAATCGACCCTGCTGCATCTCGCTTCGCTGCTCGAAGCGGTGAGCCCGGTGCGTGGCCTCCATCCCGACGTGTCCAAGCTCTAATCGATCGTGGATCCCCTATCCCTTCGTCGGGAATAGGGGATAGCAAGAACGTGGCGCGAATCTTTTCGCGCCACGCGTGTTTTGAAGCTCGTCAGATTTGCGGATGCAAATTCCGCGCGGGACTCACCGATTCAAGTATCGAAGCCACCCGAAGGATCGTGCGCTCGGCATACCAACGCGAAACCAGTTGGACTGCGATCGGCATGTTGTCGTCGCTGGTTCCGAAGCGCATCGACAGCGCAGGCAATCCCGACAGATTGAACGGTGCCGTGGCGGTCACCATGTGCCAGGCCGGTACGGTCACGCCGTTGATCACATACTCGGAGAGGCCGTGCAACGGGGCATGAATCGGCGTCACCGGGCAGAGGAAGGCGTCGTAGTTCTCGAAGAAGCCGGCGAATATGTCCTTGTAACGCTCCGTGGCCTGCTCGGCGGCGACGTATTCCACGAGAGACGGGTCGGGTGCCTCGAGGTAGGTGGCAATGCTTTTGGACAGTAGCGCCTGGCGGTCTCCGACGAACCGCGCGAAATACGCTTGCCTCTCAGGAATGGTGAACCTGGAGTAGATTTCCAGGCTGTTCATTTGCTCGAGCGCTGGGAGTCGAACCTCTTCGACAACGCAGCCTTTGTCTTGCAGCGCGCGGGCGGCAGCCTTGACCGTCGCGGCGACGTCGGGCGCCACCGGACCAAACCCGCGCCCCGCCAGCCAGCCGATACGCAACGGGCGAGAGGATTGACGCTGTGCGTCGGCATTCATGTCCAACGGACCTTCGCCATATCCATCGATACCATCTGGTCCCGCGAGGACCGAGTACGACAGGGCGATGTCTCGGACGCTACGTGCCAAGGGGCCGACATGCCAGCAACGTCGCGGGGCTTGTGGCCAGTGTCCGGTGGTCGGAATGCGTCCGAGCGTTGGCTTGAATCCGAGAATGCCGGTATGCGCGGCCGGGCCACGGATCGAAATACCCACGTCGCTGCCAAAGCCGAGCGGTGACATTCCCGCCGCAATCGCGGCCGCTTCTCCACCGCTCGACCCGCCGGGCGTGTGAGCGAGATTCCACGGGTTATTGGTTCTCCCGGTCAGCAGATTGTCGGTTTCGATACCGAAGGAAAACTCGGGCAGATTGGTTTTCGCCATCAGGATCGCGCCGGCCGCCTTCAGGCGCGAGACACCGGTTGCGTCCTCGGTGGGGATGCGCCCCTGGTAGAGCTTCGAGCCACGTTGCGTTGGAACGCCGGCGGTGTCGATTGCATCCTTGGCGGTAAAGGGCACGCCATGAAGCGGACCCAGGGTGGAGCCGTTCATCACGGCGGCTTCCGCAAGCTTTGCGTTCTTCAGCGCCTGATCGCCGAGCAATGTCACGATCGCATTCAACTTCGGATTCACGGATTCGATCCGATCAAGATGCGCCTTCATGACCTCGACAGGTGAGACCTGCTTCGATCGAATCAAGGCGGCCAGCTCCGAGGCATCCTTGTAGTGCAAGGGGGAATCGGTCTTCTGAATGGGCAGGCTTACCGGATGGAGCGAGGGACCTGCAGGGGCCTCGGTGGTGGATTGGGCGATAGCGCTCCTGGAAGTGGTGAGCATCGCGGCGGCCGCGCCGACGGTCGCAAGAACATCCCGGCGTGTAACAGTCATCAGTTTTCCTTCGACAGAGGTGCAGTGGTTCTGTCCATGGATGATTCGGCGCGCCTTGTCCGCAAGTTCGAGCGCGCATGGGCACGTGTATGTCCAGAACCCGGTTGATGAAGCATTGGCCAACGTTTTCGGTGTCGATGCGTACATGGCAGAGGGCGCCTGTTTCACGGCCGGTCGACCATGTACATGCGTAGGTTACGTCATAACTAACTAACAGTTGGTAGTTTTTGTGGGTAGGGATCTCGTGTGCTTCGTCGGTATGTTCTGGTGTGGCAACCGCCGAGCGATGACTTTTCAGGCTTCGATGCTCAAGGCGCGTTCGCTGGATCGCGGGTGGATGTGGGTAGGCAATCGTGGCTCGAACGAGGAGCAAACCTGAGGCCGGGCGAAGTGTCGGTCCGACGACCGGTGACACGCCGACCCCGGCATCCATCAATCTTCACCACGTTGGAGGAGCAGATGAATGATTCTTTGGAAGGCAAAGTGGCCGTGGTCACGTGTGGAAGTGAAGGCGTCGACAAGAGACGGCACCTGCATGTTGTGTGATGCCCATGCCGAACGATCGGTACGCCGACATCCGTCAAAGACGTGTCGCCCTCCTCTACGACGTTGGGTGACACGTTTGGATGCCTTGGACAACTACGAGATCCCCTTGGCGAGCGAACTGGCGGCTGTCGTACCGCATCGTCGCCGACCCGGTTTCCACCTTGTCGTCGTGGGCGGTGTCGTTGCCTACCCGAATCAAATTGATCATCTCCGCGCCAGGCTACGGGCATGCGTTGACTGTGCCGCACTCGATCCAGCGCTCTATAATCCTCCCGTCTTTTGCGGCATATCTAACTCTCCAGAACTTGAGGTTGTCAGCGATTTTTAATAATTCAACCATGTCCCCTTTTGTTATGTAGGATTTTGTTTTGCCTTTGCTGGTTGGCTCCGCGTACAGGTAGGCTCGATTTGCGATTACCTGCCTATGATCGGATGCTTTGCTATCCCTGGTCAGGTACACGTCGAGTGGGCCGTAAAAGAAATCGCCGTCTGGATTTCTTGTGACCTTCCAATGCAATTCTCTGTTATTTATTGAAATATCTGAGATTCCATTTTTTGAACCAAAGAACGAGAAGAAGTTGATCGTCGCGCGTAAGCCGTCAGGCGATATCGTTCCATTCAAATTGTTGGTCCCTTCCGTGTCGCAATCAATTATTCGTCCCTCCTCGGTGATAAAGCAGTAACTCCCTATAATTTTATTGTCTGAAGATTTGTGTAATTTAATGACGAAGGTGGAGTAAGAATTTTTGCCTTCGTGTTGCGCAGATGCATACCGCCATTCGCCAAGAAGTGGACTCGCCTCAGTTTGAGGCGCTTGCGCAATCGCCGCCTCGGATCCAGGAAGAAGGCACAGTCCAATAAAAGTGCGTACCAATCTGTTCATGGTTTTGTCTGAAGTAGTCGTCAACACGGCCAAGCCAGTCCTACGGTCCGCACATCCGCACGAGCGGATGATCTTGCTCACAAACCCATCCCGGCCGTGCGCTGCCATCCTTTACACCGATCGTCATGAGGAATCACGCGCGGCCCTTGTCGTCCTTCAATGCAGCAGGCCGTCCAGCAACTGCGGATCGTGCCGGATTGAGTCAGTGCCGTGGGCCCGGTCGCGCTGGCCCGAGAGTGGCTCAGCTAGATGAGGCTCGACGAGAGACGGCACCCGCATGTCGCGCGATCGGCACGCCTGCGTCCGTCAACGACGTGTCGCCCTGTTCGATGAGATTGGGTGACACCGCGGGATGCTTCGGGCAGGAAACGAGGGCTCCCTTGCGGGCGACGTACCGGCCGTCGTATTGCATCGTCTGCGAGCCGGTTTCCACTTTGCCGCCGTGGTCGGTGTCGTCGCCGACGCGGATTAGATTCATCCTCGTACCGAGGCGTTAAGGGTACATATATTCGGTATGATGTCCGATAAATTTATCGCCGACGAAATCAAAGCAAAAGTTTCCCTCTTCAAATGCTCGGTATACCAATATTGCTCCACTGATACAAACTTTATTGCCATCTAATGAGTAGGTGATTTTGCCATCGTCTTTGGCGGTGCGCCGACCATGCATGTAGCCAGAAAACGCATCGATGGGAAGCGGATAGACCACGCCGGTTTGCGTGTCGATGGCTACTGCTGTTCGCTGGTGATAATTTTTGAACTCTGGATAGGTTAGAAGAATGTAGTGGTCGTTAAAATTGGGAGGATTGTTCTTGAGTGCATCTCGGTATGCTTCAACATGCTTGGCGTCGCAAAAGTTGATCGGGCTATATTGAAATGAGCAATTTGTTAATTCAGATGTTGCGTATGAAATCTTTACCAGCGTATATGGATGGTTGATTGTGTTGTCTTGTTTTTGTGCCTTTGCGAAGAGGGGCGGCGATATAATTGTTAAGGTCGCAAGGACGGTCGCTTGAAGTGTCTTTTTCATTTTTACCTCGATCTTTGAATTTCGGCGAGTATGTCTCGCAATTTTCGGGTGGATTCCATGCTTGCTTTATTCGCAGCGCCTTGGCTTTGAAAGTAAGTCATGGTTCCATCGGACAAAATTTCAATTTTTGAACCATCCAGATTTTTCTTGACTTTGTTTGTTGGGTATCCGGCCGGTGCCGCAATCGAAGCCCATTCCTGTGACGCTCCATAAGCCGCATCGTCAATCGTCCCTTTGCCGTGTTTAACGAACGCGGCGAGTTTCCCACCTCCCGCCTTGTCGAATAGGAAATCTCGAAACATGCGTTCTTGCATGTCAGCATCGTATATTTCGTCACCGGTTAGAGATAAGCGTGCTTTGCCAGCACCGAGAGTGCCGAACGTTGTTTGATACTTTCCTGTTGCAAACATTCGACTTGTGTTCGTTCCAGAAAGAGGTTCGGTCGCGAGGATCTCGTTAATGGTTTTGCTGGTGACTGGCCCTGCTGGTCCGCCATGGACATAGGAGTGGCCGACCACTCCGCCAGGGACATTCTTCGTGCCGGTGTTGTAGGCTTCGTAGCCACCCTCGCCACTCGCGATAATATCGCCGATTCTTCGGATGAGCGCGTCGAGATAACTGAGTGTGGAGGCTTTGAAGTTGCCAATGACGCCTATCGGATGAAAATGCCAAGGGCTCGTTTCCTTCGGAAACCCCTCCACACCAGACACCTGCTCCCACCACTGCAACTTCCCAATCCGTTCAATCTCCGTCTTCCACAGCCACAGCAACTTCTTCATCAATGGCGACAGCGCCTCCCATTTGCCCAGGCCACCGCCCCATTCGCTTTCGCACCGTACCACCAGATGCGATAGCGCCTCAGCCATCCACGGCGTCTCCAGCGCGTGCTTCAGCTCCAGCGCGGTGACCTTCCCATCGTGGTCCGTGTCGATCGCTTTCTCGAGATTCGTGATCAGCGGGCCGGCATTGACCGTCGCCGCGTTCGCCTCGAACTCGGTCTTGCTTTCATCGGCCAGGTACAGCTCGGTGACATGGATGTAACGCTTGAGCATATCGATCGGCATGATGCTGCTGTTGTCGATCAATTCGAAGCCCGGCCAGTCCCACGGCCCGCACATCCGCACGAGCGGATGATCTTGCTCACAGACCCATCCCTGCCGTGCGCTGCCGTCCTTGGCACCGATCGTCACGAGGAACCACGCGCGGCCCTTGTCGTCCTTCACAGTGCTGTTCGTGCCGGCCTTATCCAGGTCGACGCGTCGGAACACGTCGCGGAAGTCGGCACCGGGGCCTTTCGCATTCGAGAGGTTCAGCGGGAAATCCTTCCAGCCTGGAACGATCTCCGACGTTGTCGTGTTGGCGAGCGATCCTTCAACCCATACCGGCGTACCCGAATCCGTGTACGTGGGTTTCGCGTGGCGACCGCCATGAACCGGCGCGGCCGTCTTCGGTTGCACCTTGACCCATTTGCCTTTGGCCTTGGCGTCGAGGGGGACGAGCTTCACGCCAGGCTGCAGCTTCTGATCGGGCTTAGCCAGCCCGTCGACCAGGCGTGCCCCGGGCGAGATCTCCAGGAACGTCTTCGCGGCCGGCAATTCCTTCGCACGAGCTCGACTTTTCTGAATGAACGTCGCGAGTTCCGGCCCGGCGAACACCTCCAGGTGAAGAAGAGGCCGGGTTGGTTTCGCCGGCAGCAGCTTGGCCTCGGTGTAGCGCAGGTAGTGGCCCAGTTGGCCGATGACGTCGCCTGCCTTGACGGGATACGGCTGCTTCAACACGACGACCGAATCCAGCGGCTGCGGGTTCACGACCGCGTCCAACTCCTTGGCATAGACGTAGCCATATGGCGCATGTGGAGAAGGGGTGCCGCCCACCACGGCAGCCGCCGGCGTGCCCGACTTGATGGTCTTGATCTTCGCCCAGCCGGGCTTCGCCTTGGCGACCTCGTCGGTGTCCGATACCGTCAATTCGGATCCTTTCGGCAGAATCCCGATGATCTTGCCGTTTGGAAATTCGCGAATCCGGATGCCTTTGACCGGTGGCGGCAGGTTCGCTGTGTCGTCGTCGGGGGCATCGGGTTCAGGGATGGTCTTGAAGTCGCTCTGGATGAATTCGCCGATCAAGTCGCGCGGCGGTGAGGCGGGGGTTTTCGGCTTGGGAACGTCTTGCGAGTCGTTCGCCTTGTCGCCCACTCGATAGAACCGCTCTCCCTCCCAATACGGCATGGGCGCCATATTCAACTTTGCAGTGTCGACTTGCGCAACTTTGGCCTGTGCTGCTGCGGACTGGTAGGTGTTCCAGTCCATCAAGTGCATGTAGAGGCTGAAGAAGATCAGCGTTTCGCCTGGCCGGGGCTGACTGGATGCCGGCTGGCCAGCGGCCTGTTTGCTTGCATCGGGCTTAGGCGGGGGCGGCGGCGGTAATTGCAGCTTATGCCGCACCAACACGAAGCCCGTGGCGTACAGGGCATGGCGGCCATCCGGGTAGTCCTGCTCCGGATATTTGCTGTCCAGCCGGTACGCCACCACCTCGCCATCGGCGATCACGCGAATTCCCGCGTCCTGTTTGAGGTGTTTGGCGGTGTTCTGGTCGAAATGGACGCCACCGTGCCACATGCCATTCGCGCCCAGCGGATAGAAGCCGTCCTCGGCAGCGGCCAACGCCTTCATATAGGTCATCGGGGCGCTCCCGCCGCTCTTGTCAACAGAGGCGAAGGGAAAGGCCCAGGCGAGCGGCTTGTACGGTTCGGGCGCGCTCGATGTGGAAGATGGGTTCGACGGTTTGGCGGGCGGGCTAGGGTTCCCGGATGAATGGCGCTGGCTCATGGCGATCGGAATCTCTCGTTCATTTCTTATCGTGAGGGGCGGTGCAATACGTTCAGCCCGAGAACGGCGTGCCGCGTCCGCCCTCGCTGGCGATCGGCGTGGCCTGCAGCTTGTCGCGGATCGTCCTGCTCGCCCCGCCAAGCTTGTTCCACGTGGTGCACTTTTCGAGGATTTGGCCCGTCGTCACATTCTCGATGACACCGCCCTTGATGCTGATGTACGAGCCGCCGGCACCAATCCATACCTCGTTCGCAGCGGTCAGCACCAACCGACCGTTTGCGCTCTCGATCTTCACATCCTCCAGGCCCACGACCGACAGCGGACCGCCCTGCGCCTGGATCTCTACCGGTCCCTTCGCCGCAAAGATCTTGATACCGAGATTTTGTGCGAACACGCTGACCTTATCGAGCACGCTGGCGAGCAGGGATTTTCCCGCCACCAGATTGATATTCTCGCCGGCCGCCGCATTGACCTGTTGCGTCGCCGTGAGATGCACTGACTGCTGCGTGGACGTCGCAATGCCCTCGGGGCTCGACAGCAGCATGACCGGCCTCGAAAAGCCGTTGGCGTTCCCGGTGCCGCCGCCGGCCGTTCGGCCGCTACCCGCCGTGCCAGCTATCGTCTTCTGCGTCCCGTCCGTGAACGACTTCAGCGCTTTCTGCCCGGCTTGCAGGCTCTCGGCACGATTCGTCTCGCTTGCGTTCGAGGCTGTCTCGAACACGGCTTCCACACGTGCCAGCGATTCTGTTGCGGCAGTCACATTCAGCGGTTGGTCGCTTGCCGGGTGCGTCGATACATAGAGCCCCTGTTCGGCACGCACGGCGCCGTACGCGTTGGACTTCAAATCGAAGCCGTTACCGAGGAACGCGCCACGGGTGTTGTCCGAATGGTCGACAAGATGACCGAGGTGAAGATGGGAGTGATAGCTCGTGGTGTAGAGGTGAACGCGGTTTTGACCCGTGGCATCGTCCATGACGAGCTGGTTGAAACCGTCGCCGCCATACTCCCGGGATCGGAAGCCCGACAGCAGGCCATGCGTGTTCCACACCGGCATCGTCGATCCACCGTGTAATCGCGAGATGATGACCGGCCGGTCGCAGTCGCCGTTCACGAATCCCAGCAGCACTTGGTCGTCCTTGCGCAGCGGGAAGTAGCCGCCGCGCTTCGCACCCGCGTCCGGCATGGCAGCGCGAATCCAATTCGTCGATTTCAGCTTCGGGTGGTTTCGACTGTTCGTCGTCCGAACGTGGACCCGATTGCCTTCGTCCGTCAGGATCTCCTCATCGCTGTCTGTCACGACGACGGCTGTCTGGAGATGCATCTCCGGCTTCTGGTGCTCGAAAGGGCTGCGGAAAGGCGTGCGGCGGCGCTGTGCCTCGATTTCAACCTGGATAAAGCCAACACCGCCGTCGCCGTGCCTGACGGCGGCGCCAGCGCCGGCCGCGCGCGCCTGTTCGACCTCGTTGCGCAGGCTACGAGGAAACCGCGTCAACGCGTCGATGCCGGGGATATTGTTCTGAATCAGCCAGTCACTGGCGATGATGGACAACTCGCGATCTTTCGGCGGCAGCTTGTCCAGAATGGGATGGCCGGTCAGCTTGAACCAGTAGCCGGGAAGGGCATAGCGCGGGCTGCCGACGGCGAAATAGCGTTTCGCGCGGGACGCCCATTCTTCCGTGCGGATGCGCGCCTGTTGCTCGCCCATGCCACTGTTCGACCAGGCCTGCGAGCCCGTGTAGAGGTAGTCCTCTCCCTGCCCGGGCAACTCGTCCAGGTCGGCAGCCGGCGTGCTGATCCGCTGATCGGCATTCGGACGTTTGTAGTCGGCCGCGCCGAGCGTGAGGCACTCGCTCTGTACGTCCTGCTGCTCCCCGAGCTGAGTCAGGCCGTCGAACTCCTCGTTCATGCTCGAGTGGCTGAATTTCATGTCGCCGCCGGGAAGCGACGGGCCGCAATACAGATCGTCCATGATGACGACTTGGTGCGACTTCCCATCCTGCGCGAAATCGAATCGCGGGAACACGCCGACCTCCTCCATGCTGCGGTGGACGAAATTCCAGTCGGTTTCCCACTGCACGCGGTGCGAGTACGAGCGCATCGCGGCGTGCAGCTCGAACTTGTACTGCCCGTTCGCCTGGGGATGCTTGTCGAGCACGTCGCTCAGAATCTGTGAGCCGTTCGCTTCTTGCCAGTCGCGTCGATCGCTGCTCAGCTTCAGGAAACTCAGCCAGGATGAGAAGTGGACCTGGAAATAGGAAACCGAGCCGTCGCTACCAAGACGGCGAGCGCGCTGCACGTAGCCGTGGATGGGCAAATAGTTTCCGTCGGTTTGCTGAATCCAGAGCGTGACCGGCTGCATCAGCAATGTCTTGAATTGAATGGAGTCTCCGCTCGTCGACAAGGCATCGACAACCACCTCGAAATTTCGGCCGAGCCGCGCCTTGAACTTTACGTACAGTGGAACGAGCGCGTCCTTGCCGATTGGCGTGTCGAGTTTGACGAGCCGTTCGTACTGGGTGTAACGGGCTCCGAGCAACTGTTCCAAGGCCTTGATAGCCATGAGGAAACTCCGAATCTGTTGGACCGGAGATGAGCCATCCCGGGCAAAACCGGTCGCAATATTATTGGCATTGGCCTAAGCCGCCGAGACAGCGGCTCATGGCGCAATTCCGGTGGCGTTGCTCCTCTCAAAGCGCAACCAAACGGTTTGAATCGACCCACGATATTCTCGAATCGCTGAGAAAAGACGCCAGCCGATGTCACCATGAGCATGCGAAAGCTGGTTGATGGAACTACCGTGTGCTGGCATGGCACCTTGCGTGGCGCCTAGCGTTTTTGCGCATCGGATTTTCCATTCTAGGATTCGCCGCAGCGTGAGCGACTGATCTTCCGCATCATCCCCGCCGCGACCAATCCACGCACAGCACCCCCAGCGATACCAGCGCCGCCAGCGCCGCCGCGACCCCCGCGCCCGGTTTCGCATCGAGCAGCGTGGCAGCCAGGGGCAGCGCCGCGGCGGTCTTGAGGAGCGTGCGGCGTCGGTTCATGCGGGAATCCTCCTATCGTGGCGAGATGCGTCCCGGCGCCGGCTCGCTCCGGAGGGAGGTGGGGAAGGGCGGGCTCGATTCGCCGAGCGGCGAAGCGGATCACGATGCAAGGAGAGTTTAGGAAGCGACGCGCGAGGCATGAAGCGCGGCGGCGTCAGGAGGCGGATGACGCGAGGTCATGCTTTGGGTGGGACTGTCTGTCCGGACACTTTACGACGCAATTTCAGCCCGATTTCCTCATTTCTTGAGGATATGTATCTCGGATTTGACGAATTCATTGGAACCGGATCACGCGGCATAATCGGCCACGACAAGACTGATCCGAGGCGTAGCCGCTGCCCGACGATCGACCGTGATTCAGATTGATAATAAAAATTGCTTGTCTGAGAGAGTGAAATAAATCGTCTGGTTTATATCGTGAAGCCCATCGGAGAATTATCCGGTGGGGCGCGTAATTATTCTTGGAGAAAACATGTCGGGAAACAAATATACGGCCGCCGCAGTCGCGCTCCTGGCCGTTGGTACTCTGTTTGTCGAATCACCGGCCGTTGCCCAGGTGTCGATTAGTGGTTATACATTGCCGATGAATATCGCACTCGACGGCGCGCTCGAGGCAGTCCGCGCCTGCACGGCAAAAGGATACGCCGTCACGGCGACGGTGGTGGACGTGGCCGGAACGCCTGAGGTCGTGCTGCGCGGCGATCACGCCGTCATTCACACCAAGGACTCCTCCTATCGCAAGGCCTACACGGCGGTGTCGATGGGGCCGATTTTCCACTTCGATCGCACCAGCCAGTTTTGGGATGTTCTCGCGAAGTATCCGCCGATTGGCGCGCAATCGCTGGCATCGACCCCGAATGTCACGGCCTTGCCGGGTGGTGTGGCAATCAAGCTGCGGGATGAAACCATCGCCGCGATTGGCGTTGGGGGATCCCCTGGCGGCGACAAGGACGAGGAGTGCGCGATGGCAGGTGTGAAGAAGATCGAAAGTGAATTGATGCCTTGAAAATCGTCGGCATTCAATGCGAAATATCGATCGCATGAGTTGAAGCAGGGGGCGAACACGCCGAACTCCAGGCGGTGTGCGCCCCCATTTTCATGTCGATGCCTCGAAGCTGAATTGCTCATTCTTCTGCATTGGAAAATACCCATCGTTATCGCGATGGATCCATTACAATATTTTTTTCCGTTTTCGGAGGCTGTTCAGGCGCCATGGATAGGTTGGAAGCTATGGCGATGTTGCTCGCCACTATCGAAACCGGCAGTTTTTCTGCTGCCGGAAGAATGATGAATGTACCGGTGGCCACGCTGACGCGTAAAGTCACGGATCTCGAGGAGCAATTAGGTACGCGCTTGCTCATGCGAACGACGCGCAAGTTGAGTCTGACGGATGCGGGGCTCGCTTATGCGGTGACGGCGCGGCAGATCCTGGATCTGGTGAGTGAACAGGAGCGTGAGGCGACGGGCGAATTCACGGCGCCGCGCGGAGAACTGGCCATTACCACACCGGTGCGGCTTGGGCGGCTTTACGTGCTCCCTGAAATCATGAATTTCCTGGCGCTGTTTCCGGAGATCGACGTGAAATTGACTCAATCGGATCGCAATGTCGATTTGGTCGATACGCATGTCGACGTCGCGGTTCGTATCGGCCGCCTGCCCGACAGCAACATGATTGCGACGCGGATTGGCGCATTTCGAACGGTGGTCTGTGCCAGCCCGGCCTTGCTGAGGGAACGTGGCGTGCCCCGAACGCCGGCCGAGCTCGCAAGGCTGCCCTGCGTGATGTACAACGGCCCGATGCTGTCGCCGGACTGGACATTCCGATATCCGGATACGGGGCTCCTGGTCACTGTCCCGATTTCGCCTCGGCTCCAGGTATCGTCCGCGGATTCCGCGGTGGATGCAGCCGTTCGCGGGTTCGGATTCACACAGTTGCTGCACTATCACGTCGCGGAGGCCATCGACGCCGGGGAATTGGAAGTCATTCTGGACGCGTTCGAGGTCGATCCCGTCCCGATACAACTCGTGCACGTCTTCCGCAGCGTCATGCCCCTGAAGCTACGGCGCTTTCTCGATTTCGTGACGCCCAGACTCAGGGAGTCCTTCTCCCGATTCACCAAGTCGGCATGATCCCGGCAGACCAATCGATCAATCGGAAGCAGCCTGCCGTTCGTGGATCAGGCAGGCGGCAGGCTGGATTCGGTTGCAGCGTCGCTGCAACCTGGATGCATTCATCGTGTCGCCGGCAAGGCGCGTCAGAACTGTGTCAGCCCACCATCGACAACCAGCTCGGTGCCCGTGGTGTACGACGAATCATCGCTTGCCAGGTACAACGCGGCCTTCGCCAGTTCAATCGGTTCTCCGAAGCGCTTGAGGGCAATTTTCTGCGTGACGTCGCCGGCGACTTGGGAAAGAGCATCGTCAGGCAAGCCGATCTTGCTGTAGAACGGCGTCGCGATCGCGCCGGGGCTCACGGCATTGACGCGGATGCCGCGAGGCGCCAGTTCCGCGCCCAGGGTGCGCACGAGTGAGCGAGTCGCGGCCTTGGTGGCGGCGAGAATCGACAAGCCCGGAAATCCGATCGTATTGAGGAACGAGGTCGTGACGATAATGCTGCCGCCGTTGGCGATGATCGGAGCCGTCTTCTGAATGGTGAAGAAGGTGCCGGTGAAGTTGAGGGAGAGGTTGTTCGCGACATACTCCTCCGTTATCGCTTCGAGCGGGGCGACCGTGCTTGCGCCGGCGTTGGCGAACACCACGTCGATATGGCCGAATTTCGTCCGCGCCTGTTCAACTGCGTGCGCGATGTCCGCCACCTTGCGGATATCGGCACGAACCAGCAGGGCCGTCCCGTTGAGCTCCTTGCCTGCGGCGGCCAGGCGTTCTTCATTCGAGCCAACCAGCACCACATTGGCGCCTTCGGCCTGGAAGAGTTTCGCGGTTTCCAGGCCGATGCCCGACGTGCCGCCGGTTACGAAGGCCACCTTGTTCTTGAGCTTCATTTTCGTCATCCAGTAAAAAATATTCCGGTCATCCAGTGATGACTGTCGAATGTCATTGAATGGAAGGCATGTCGTAGACCTTTGAGCTTTATCGATCATCGGTTTTTCGACGAGCACCTCGCCTGATTCGAATCATGCACGTAGTCGCTGGACGGCGGAATCGACTGAATTCGCGCAACATCTCGTCGGAATTCGAAGAAATATCGGGTGACGCGTCACTGGCCGGGGTGACGATCAATTCGCATAGCTGACGATGGCCGATGGCGGCATGCGGCGCGCGCGGCGGGTTGTGCGAACGTGGGGAAGCGGCCGGGGACGGGGCGGCGGTCGCGCGAATTCGAGCAACCGGATAGTCGGAATTGCCGAGGCCGAGTCGGCGATAATGCCGGCAAGGGAGCCGAGGAAATGACGAGAAGAGCTCGACGTCAGCCGAACTGGCACGAACGGCCCAGTTTCATTCTTCCGCCTTCAACCCAAACCCACCCCATGTACTCCTCCACCTTCATCTTCGCCGCCGGGCAGTTCGACGACACCTTCCACCGCCTCGACAAAGCGATCGCAGAAGCCGCAAAAACGATTCCGGGTTATCTGGGCGAGGAGACGTGGGAGAACGCCGCCACGGGCCTGACGTCCAATGTGTATTACTGGGAGTCGCTGGAAGCACTGCAGGTTCTGATGAAAAACCCGGCGCATCTTGAGGCGAAAGCCGCCCAGGCGAACTGGCTGGACGGCTATCAGGTGATCGTTTCCGAGGTGATCCGCACTTACGGTGACAGCAAGCTCGCGCACCCGCTGGCGGCGCGAGGCACGGGGCCGCAAGTGGGCGAATCGAGCGGGACCTGAGCGACGATACCGCGCTCATCCCGCATGTCGTTGAGCCTCAGGCCACACCCGCCCGAATACAAGCCACCCGCGCCGCCGACCCGCCACGCACTTCCGGCAGCGGCCTGTCCTGCGCGCAAGCCTCGATCGCATCCGGACACCGCGTTCGAAACGCACAACCCGAAGGCGGATTCATCGGCGAGGGCATCTCGCCGGAAAGCAGCAAGGGCCGCCGCGCGCGCTCGCGTGCCGGATCCGGCGTCGGCGCCGCCGCCAGCAGCGCCTTCGTATAAGGATGCTGAGGCACGCCATACACATCATGCCGAGCCCCGAACTCCATCACGCGCCCGAGGTACATCACCAGCACTCGCTGGCTGATCGCCTTCACCACCGCCAGGTCATGCGCCACGAACAGGTAGGACAGCGAAAGCTCCCGCTGCAGGTCGCGCAGCAGGTTCACGATCTGCGCCTGGATCGACACATCCAGCGCCGACACCGGCTCATCGCAGATCACCAGCCGCGGCTCGCCGATCAACGCACGCGCGATCCCGATACGCTGGCACTGGCCACCCGAGAACTCATGCGGATAGCGCATCAGATGATGCGCATTCAAGCCCACGCGCTCGAGCATGGTTCGCACGCGAAGCCGGATCTCCTCCCGCCCGAGCCCCGGCTGATGCGTCACCAGCGGCTCGGCCACCACTTGCTCGATCGTCATGCGCGGGTCCAGCGAGGCGAGCGGATCCTGGAAGATCATCTGCATCTCGCGGCGCATGGTGCGCGTATCGCGGCGCGAGCCCGACACCATCGTCTCGCCGCGCCACTGCACGCTGCCCTCGGTCACCGGCACCAGCCCGATCAGCGCCCGCGCCAGCGTCGACTTCCCGCAGCCCGATTCCCCGACCAGACCAACCGTCTCCCCCCGACGCACGTCGAACGACACGCCATCGACCGCGCGCAGCGTCCCCTTGCCCGACCACGGATACCCACCCAGCGGCACGCGAAAATGCACCTTGAGATCGCGCACGGCCAGCAGCGTATCGGCCGTCGCGGCATTCGTTGAAGCGAGTTCGGCGGTGCTCATCGCAGGCCTCCCGTGATTTCCGCAATGGGCCGATGGCAGGCGCGCACCGCACCGGCTTCCGAATAGACCGCCAGCTCGGGGCGATCCTCGTGGCAGTCCGCCGAGGCGTAGCCGCAGCGCTTGGCGAACGCGCAGCCGTCGCTGCCCTGGCCGGGCATCGGCGGGTTGCCGGGGATCGCGATGAGCGGTGCGTCGTCGGGCGCGTCGAGGCGGGGCAGGGCGTTGAGCAGGCCGATCGTGTAGGGATGCGAGGGCGCGGCGAAGATCGCCTCGGCGCTCGCGTATTCCACGGTGCGGCCCGCGTACATCACCATCACGTCGTCGGCCAGGCCGGCCACCACGCCCATGTCGTGCGTGATCAGCACGATCGAGGTGCCGCGCTCGCGGTTCAGCTCGCGCAGCAGCTCGATGATCTGCGCCTGCACCGTCACGTCGAGCGCGGTGGTGGGTTCGTCGGCGATCAGGATCTCCGGCTCGGAAAGCAGGGTCATCGCGATCATCACGCGCTGGCGCATGCCGCCCGAGAACTCGTGCGGATACATGCGGATGCGGCGCGCCGCGTCGGGAATGCGCACCGACTCGAGCGCCTCGATCGCGCGGCGCGTGGCGTCCTTGCGCGAGATCTTCCGGTGCAGCTGCAGGGTTTCCGTCATCTGCCGCTCGATCGTCAGGAACGGATTGAGCGAGGTCATCGGGTCCTGGAAGATCATGCCGATCCGGTTGCCGCGGATCTCGTTGAGCTGGCGCGTGTTCATGCCGAGCAGGTCGGCGTCGCGGTAGCGCGCCTCGCCGCTGGTCGAGCCGTTGCCGGCCAGGAGGCCCAGCAGGGCCATCACGGTCTGGCTCTTGCCCGAGCCGGATTCGCCGACGATGCCGAGCGTCTTGCCGGCTTCCAGCGAGAACGACACGCCCGAGACGGCATCCACCGGCGGGCCGTCGCGGCGCGTGAAGCGGACCCCGAGATTATTGACTTCCAATAGCGCCATGTCAGCGGTCCTTCGGATCGAGTGCGTCGCGCAAACCATCCCCGAGGAAGTTCACGCAGTAGAGCGTCACGCAAAGCAGCACGGCGGGCGCCAGCAGCAGCCAGGGCATCGCGTCGAGCTTCTGCGCGCCGTCCTGGATCAGCATGCCCCAGCTCGTCATCGGTTCCTGCACGCCCAGCCCGAGGAAGGACAGCACCGATTCGGTGAGGATGATGCCCGGCACGCTGACGGTTGCATACACAACCACCACGCCGAGCAGGTTCGGCACGATATGGCGGCGCACGATGGTACCGGGCGTCACGCCGATCGCGCGCGAGGCGTCGACGAATTCGCGGGTGCGTAGCGACAGCGTCTGGCCGCGCACCACGCGCGCCATGTCCAGCCAGGAGAAGGCGCTGATGGTCAGCACCACCAGGATGAAGGAGCGGCCGAACAGCGTCATCATCAGGATCGCGATCAGCAGGTAGGGGATCGCGTACATCATGTCGACGATGCGCATCATCACGGAATCGGTGCGCCCGCCCGCGAAGCCGGCGATGGCGCCCCAGGCCACGCCGAACAGGCCGGACACCAGGGTGCCCAGCAGCCCGACCTCGAGCGAGACGCGCCCGCCCACCAGGGTGCGCGCGAGCAGGTCGCGGCCGAGTTCGTCGGTGCCGAACCAGTGCAGGCCGGCGAGCGTGGGCGGCAGGCTGATCGAGGACCAGTCGCTGGCGGTGGGATCGTTGGGCAGCAGCAGCGGGCCGACGAAGCAGGCCAGCGCGATCAGGATCAGCAGCGCCAGGCTGAACATGGCGGCGCGGTTGCGCACGAAGCGCGCGGCCGCCAGTTCGAGCGGCGTGCGCGAGCGTACCGGCGCGTCGGCCGGCTTGGCTTCGGCGGGAGTTGCGGCAGGCGTCATGGTTGCGCCCCTCTCAATAGCGGATGCGCGGGTCGAGCCAGGCATAGGCGAGGTCGACCAGCAGGTTGAACAGCACCGCGCAGACGGTGGTCAGCACCACCAGGCCGAGCACCAGCGTGTAGTCGCGGTTGATCGCGCCGTTCACGACCAGCTGCCCGAGCCCGGGCAGGGCGAACACCGATTCGGTGACCACCGCGGCGGTGATCGAGGAGATGCAGACCGTGCCGAACAGCGACACCACCGGCATCAGCGCCGGCTTGAGCGCGTGGCGCAGCACGATGGTGCGTCCCGGCAGGCCCTTGGCGCGCGCGGTACGGATGTAGTTGCTCGACAGCGTCTCGATCATCGAGCCGCGCATCACGCGCGCCAGCAGCGAGACGTTGATCAGCGTGAGCAGCAGGATCGGCAGCACGCGATACTGCCAGCCGCCGTCGCCCCAGCCGCCCGCGGGCAGCCAGCCATGGCCCTCGGAGGTCTTCAGGCCGATCGCGAAGATCAGCACCAGCACCGGGCCCAGCACGAACGGCGGGATCACGTTGCCGAAGTTGCCGATCAGCATCACGAAACGATCGATCAGGCTGTCGCGGCGCACCGCGGCGACGGTACCGAGCAGCACGCCGAGCACGATCGCGATCGGGATCGAGATGCCGCCCACACCGAGGCTGACCGGCAGGGCCTTGCGCACCAGGTCGTTGACGGACCAGTCGACGTAGCGGAACGAAGGCCCGAGATCGCCGTGCAGCAGCGAGTTCAGGTACAGCAGGTACTGCTTCCACAGCGGCGCGTCGAGGTGGTACTTCGCGTTCAGGTTCGCGATGGTGGCCGCCGACAGCTGCTTCTCGCTGTCGAACGGCCCGCCCGGCGTGAAGTGCAGCAGCAGGTAGCAGACGGTGATCACGGCGAGGATCGTCGGGATCGCCCAGAGCGTGCGACGCAGTGCGTAGGCCAGCATGATGCGTTCCGCCTCAGTGCTTGATCAGATACATGTCTTGCGAGGCACGCATGTCGATCACGTTGCTCAGCGAGTAGCCGCCGACATAGGACTTGACGAGGCGGTCCGCCGAATACTGGAACAGCGGCAGCATCGGGTAGTCGTTCATCGCCAGGTCGTGCGCCTGCGTCAGCAGCGCGGTGCGCTCCTTGTCGTCGAGCTTCTGGTTGGCCTGGTCGATCAGCTGGTCGACCTTCGGATTGCAGTAGCCCACGGTGTTCTGCGCGCTGCCGCAGCGGATCAGGTCGAAGAAGGTCATCGCGTCGTTGTAGTCGGCGAACCAGCCGTCGCGCGCCATCTCCACCTTGCCGTCGTGGCGCAGCTTCATCAGCACCTTGAATTCGACGTTCTCGAGCTTGGCGGTCACGCCCAGCTTGGTGCGCCATTCCGATGCGGCGAACAGGGCCACCTTCTTGTGCAGGTCGCTGGTGTTGTAGGTCAGCGTGAAGCTCAGCGGGTTGGCATCGGAATAACCGGCTTGCTTGAGCAGGTTCTTCGCGTAGTCGACGCGCTTGGCCATCGGCCAGGCGGCCCAGTCGGGCTTGAACGGCTGCACGCCCTTGGTGCCGTTCGGCATCAGGCCGTACATCGGCACTTCGCCGGCCTGCGTGAGCCTGGAGGTGAGGATGTCGCGATCGAGCACCATCGACAGCGCCTGGCGCACGCGCTTGTCCTTGAAGGCCGCGTCGCTGTTCTTCATGTAGAAGTAGTAGGTCGCGAGCTGCAGGCCCGGGCGCAGCTCCTTGCCGAACTGCTTGTTGACCTGGTTGAACACGCCGGCGGGGATCGAGTAGGTGTAGTCGATCTGGCCGGACTGATACATGCGCATTGCCGTATCGTCGCTTTCGATCGGCAGGTAGGTGACGTTCTTGATCACCACCTTGCCGGTGTTCCAGTACTTGTCGTTCTTGGTCGCGAGGATGCGGTTGTTCGGCTGCCAGTCCACCAGCTTGTAGGCGCCGTTGCTGACGATGTTCTGCGGACGCGTCCAGGCGTCGCCGAACTTGGTCACGTCATCCTTGTTGACCGGCACCAGCGGGGCCATCGCGGTCAGTTCCGGGAAGAAGGCCACCGGGTTCTCGGTCTTCACCTCGAGCGTGTACGGGTCCACCGCGCGCACGGCCAGCGCCGAGGGCGGCTGCTTGCCGGCGATCACGGCCTTCGCGTTCTTGATGAACTCCACCAGGATGGTGTATTTCGAGCCCGTCTTCGGGTCCACCACGCGCTGCCAGGCATAGACGAAATCGGCCGCGGTCACCGGCTGGCCGTTGCTCCACTTCGCGTCGTGACGCAGCTTGAACACCCAGGTATCGGGCGACGGGTGCTCCCACGATTGCGCGACGCCCGGCACCAGCTTGCCGTCGGCGTCGATCCGGGCCAGGCCCTCGAACAGGTCCAGGCCGATGGTGTTGCCGGTCCAGGATTCGATATGGGCGGGATCGAGCGACTCGACCTCGGCCGGCACCTGGCGCGTGATGTCCTGCTGCGCGGCCAGCGTGACGTTCGCCGGGACGTTGACGGCAGACGCGGTGGAGGCCGCGGTGAGGGCGAGCGCGGCCAGCACGGCCGCCATGGCATGCGTATGTTTCATCGTGTGCGATTGACAGAGGGAACGAGGGGAGCGGATGCGGATTTACCGCGTGCGACGCCGGGGATATTTACGAATGAGACGAAAGAAGGGGCCCATGATGCTTGTCTTTCATATTAGTAATCCTGGTCATTCTCCGGGCGGAAATCCCGTCGATATCAGGGATTACCCGCGCCACGGCCGCTCTCTATGTGCTTACCGGCCACGGCATGGGACGCCGCATGCTTACAGTGGAAGGAACCATAGCAGACCGAAATCAGGTCGTCAAAAAATGTTTGATGAAAAATAACTAAATTAGATTGATATGGAGGAGGGTGTCTGTTCCGGCTGCGTTATCGATGTGAATCGCCTGGTTTTCATTTTGATTGCAGCGAGCGTGATAAAGAACGCCGGGACGGATCATTGGCCCCGATCCTGCTCCGAATAGCGCGTCGAGAAGCTGCGCGCGGCGATCAGCACCGGCAGCAGGGCCTGCCCCATTTCAGTCAAACGATATTCGACCCGCAAGGGTTTTTCGGCGAAATCGATTCGCTCGATCAGGCCGTCGTGCGCCAATTCGCGAAGATGCTGGGTCAGCATCTTTTGCGAAATGCCGGGCAGGTCGCGTTTCATCCGCAAGGTGCGCAGCGCCGGGTCGGCAGCCTGGAGGAGATCGCGAATGCCGTCGCCTTCCTCGCGAGCCCGCTGGCGAGCTATATCACCGGCGTCAACCTGCGTATCGACGGCGGCCTGTCGCCTGGCTTGTGAGCTTGCCGTGGCTTCCGTGCCGGGGCAGCCATGGCGTTCACAGGTCGCCTGTATCGCCCGGCTCGCCGAACCACTGGCCGAGGGCTTGTGAAAGGCCCGCTGCGTCCGACGGCGAGTCGGTTGCCCATGCAACGAACCCGTCAGGCCGTACCAGCACCGCGCGCAGCCCCAGCGAATCCCTTGCCTCGCTCGCGACACCGGCCACGCGCCCTTGCCAGCGACGCACGTCAGTCAGCCGTTGCGGATCGCGCTCGAAATCGAGGAACAAGCCCTTGCCGTCGCGCAGCAGGTTGCCGGCCAGGGTCCCGTCGCCCAGTTCGAACTCCGGCAGGCTGTATCCCATCAAGGGGTGTCCATCGCCAAGGGGATAGCGCAACGATAAACCCCATACGCGCTCGGCAAGGTACGCGGCGCCGTCATCCGTCGCCGCCAGGTCGCGCATGATGGCCGCCAGGGCGCGCGTGCTCGCCGTCGGCCGCATCAAGGCCACCTGCGCGCGCGACCAGTCGAGAATGCCGGCGCCCACCGGATGCCGCTCCGCTTGATAGCTATCGAGCATCGCCTCGGGCGTGTCGCCGCGTATCGTCGAGGCCAGCTTCCAGGCCAGGTTCATCGCATCGCCGATGCCGAGATTTAGTCCCTGCCCGCCCAGCGGCGAGTGGATATGCGCGGCATCGCCGGCAAGCAGAACGCGCCCCTGGCGATACGTGCGCGCCTGGTAGGCGCGATCGGTCCAGGTGCTGGCGAGCAGCAGGCGAGTCAGTTCGACGTCGACACCCGATACGCGGCGCAGCACGGTTTGCGCATGCTCCAGCGTGATCGGCTGGCCTCGATGGCAAGCGCCGCCGTCGAAGTCCACCATCGCGATGGTGCCGGGCGGCGTGAAGGTATACATGCCATTGGGCGTGTAATGCCGCCCGGGGCGCAGCGCGTGCGGATCGCGCAGCTCCGCTTCGACCGAATAGCCGGTGAACTCGGGATCGGTGCCGGCGAAGGCGATGCCGGCCAGCTTGCGAACCGTGCTGCGCCCGCCATCGCAACCGACCAGCCAGCGCCCGCGAAAACTCTCGCCGCCGGCGCGAACGCTCACGCTGTCCTCGCCGGCGAGCAGGCGATCGACTTCGTGGCCGCGCCGGATCTCGGCGCCCATCGCGATGGCCCGCCGAGCCAGCACGGTCTCGAGCATCTCCAGTTCGACGGCCATGCCTTCGTCGGCCGAGCTCGGCAGCCGATACGGCCAGCGCGAGCTGTCGATCGCGTCGTGATGAAACTGGATGCCGGCGAAGTGGCCGCCGGGCTTGCGCGACTTGCCGGCCCAATGCGGAGCCGGGGCGGGCTGGTCCGACGCGTCGCGCGCCTGTTGCGCGGCCAGGAGTTCATCGAGCAGGCCACGCCGATGGAAGGCTTCGAGCGTGGCGACCGACAGGCCGCGCAGCCCGAACGGCAGGCGCTTCAGCGGCGCTTGCGGGGCTTGCGCGCGCTCCAGCACCAGCACGGAAAGCTTGAACAGGCGCAGCTCGCAGGCGAGAAACAGCCCGACGGGGCCTGCGCCCGCGATGACGACATCATGAGAATTGAGGGTGTGATCGTGCATGAACGGCTCCATTGTCGAGGTTCGACCGGAGCGTTTCTCAGGCTGAGCGCCACACGGACGAACGGGAGGAAGCCTGGACGGCGTTCCATGTTCGTCGCGGGGATCTCATGCACGAGGCCAAAGACCAGAGCTTTCGTTACCGAAAGGACTTGGGCTTACCAAACCAAGTCTGCCTTTTCCGACACGGCTTTATATCATCGCGGCGGGCGCGGCGCAATGGCCTGCCGGCACGCGATAGTCAGGTTACCGAAGCGACGGCGTTGGATTTTCAGTTCATGTCCTGCGAATGGATCCAGCGGCAACCCGGTTGCGCGGCGAGCACCGCGTCGAGCAAGGCGGCGGCGATGGAATCGGCGGGATTCACGCGCCATTTCCTGGGCAGCACGGGCGCCAGGAGCCGGACCAGCTTCAGCGCCGCGCCTTCCGCTTGCCGGCTCTCGTTGCGCGGCCCGTCGATCAGGCTGGGCCGGCAGATCGTCAGCGAGCGAAAGCCGATCGCCTGGATATCGCGCTCCACCTCGCCCTTGGTTCTCGGATAGAAGAATCGGGAGCTCGGCGACGCGCCCATCGCCGTGACGATCGCGAAGGTCGGGACGCCCGCATCGTGCGCGGCCCTGGCGAAGGCCAGCGGCAGTTGGTAGTCCACATGAATGAAGGCGGCCTTCGAGCCGGCCTTGGCCTGGGTGGTGCCCAGCGCGCAGGCGACGGCATCGAACTGCTGCGATGCCAGTGCCGGCACCCAGTCGTCGAGCCGCGCCACGACGGGGTTCAGCAGTTTTGCGTCGGGCGGCAGCGGCGTTCTTGTCGGGGCGACCACTTGGGAGAACGCGCGGCTATCGAGCGCGAGCTTCAAGGCCCGGCTTCCCACCAGGCCGGTGGCACCCAGCAGCAACAGCTTCATCTTCCCGTTCTCCTTTTCATGCTTGCGCGCGCGGCGACTAACTCAGGCTTGCGGCTGCCCTTGCGCCGCGATCGTGACGGCTTCCCAGCGATCCCAGTTGCTCAGGCGCGAGGCATAGACCGCGCGGAATTTCTCGACCACCTTGGTTCCGATCGCCAGGCGCAGGGGCGGTTCCTCGGCATCCACGGCGGCGAGGATCGCCGCGGCCGTGGCGGCCGGATCGCCGAAGTCCTCGGGCTTGAAGGAGGATCGTACCGCCTGCCTGACCGAATCATAGGCGGCGATGGCCGGCGCGGATGCCGTCGCGGCGCGAAACCCGGTCGCGAAATGTCCCGGCTCGATGATGGTGACCTTGATGCCGAGCGCGGCCACTTCGCCGGCCAGGGCTTCCGACATGGCTTCGAGCGCGAACTTGCCGGGCGTGTAGCTGCCGCCGGTGGGAAAGCCGATGATGCCGCCGATGCTCGACACGGTGAGCACATGGCCGCTGCCCTGCGCACGCAGGATCGGCAGCGCGGCCTGGATGACCGACAGCGCGCCGAACACATTGGTATCGAAATTGGCCTTGACCTGCTCGAACTCCAGTTCCTCGATCGCGCCCATGTAGCCATAACCGGCATTGCAGAGCACCACGTCGAGGCGCCCGAAATGCCGGTGCGCCTGCTCGAGCGCCTCGAACACGGCGGCGCGATCGGTGACGTCGAGCGCCAGCGCCAGCACCGCATCGCCATGCGCCGCGACGAGTTCGTCGAGCGATGGCGCGTGCCGCGCGGTGGCGACGACCTTGTCGCCGCGTGCCAGCGCGGCCTCCGTCCAGACGCGGCCCAAGCCGCGCGAGGCACCCGTGATGAACCAGACCTTCGACCCTGCCATGACGAACCTCCCTGGTGAGTATTTTGCACTGAGTGCAAAATGTAGCACTCAGTGCAAATTTGTCAAGAAGCGCGTCAACCGTCAGACTGGCGGCCATGGTTGATACTGAAAACGCCCCCAACGATCTGCGTGAACGCAAACGCCAACTGACGCTCGACCGGATCGCCGAAGTCGGCCTGAAACTGTTCGTCGAGAACGGCTACGAGGCGACCACGCTCGATGCGATCGCGGCCGCGGCGGGGATCTCGCGGCGCACCTTCTTCCACTACCTGAAGTCGAAGGAGGAGGTGCTGCTCGCGCACGAAAGCGGCAAGTTCCCGCAATCGTTGCGGCCGACCTTCCTGGCGCAGTCGCCGAAGCAATCGCCGCTGGCGACGGCGCGCAAGACGCTGCTGGCGCTCGCCGAGATGTACGAGACCCGCGAGTCGATCCTCGCCGACCGCGTGCTGCGCTCGATCGAGGCGCTGCGGCTGCGCAAGGAGGCGCTGCTGGTGCAGATGGAGGATGTGCTGGCCGAGGCGATGTACGAGCGCTGGCCGGATCCGGCGCGGCGGCAGGCGCTGCGCCTGGACGCGATGATCGCGATCGGCACCTTGCGGGTCGCCAAGGAGAACTGGCGGCGCGAGGAAGCCGCGCGTCCCCTGACGCACTACATCGACGAGGCCTTCGGCCTGCTCGGGCAATTGTCGAAACGGGAGCGCGACCTGGTCGATTGAGGCGCCGCGCATCCACAAGCGGAAACGGCGACGCACCTGAAGTGCGTCGCCGTTTTCATATGGAATGCGAACGACCGGGCGATCAGTAAACGGCCTTCCAATGCCCCGGGACCCATTCCCAGTGATTGCCTTCCCAGCGGTAATGCCCCTTCACCCAGTGATAACCGGGCGCCGGCGCGGCCGGTATCACCTCCACGCGCGGTTCCGGCTGCGGCGGTCGCACCGGCTCGACCACGCAGGCCGAAAGCAGGGCCGCGCACAGGCTGGCGGTGAAGGCGGCGATGGTTTTGGATCGGATCGTCATGATGCATGTCCTCCCAGGACTGTTATCGATCTGTTCTTGAAACGCCGGCTTGCCGGCCGGCACGCAAGCGGGCGCTTCAGGCGTGAACCAGGCCCGTCATCGGTCGGCTCGCGGCCGAACGCTCGAACAGCGCCGCGGCGGCGCGTTGCGGATCGAGGCGCAGCGTCTCGGCGGCAGCGCCGGCGATCAGCGCGTCGAGCGAGGCGGTCGGCTTGAGGTCGCGGCCTTCGTAGAGATCGGCCTGGCGCAGGCCGGGCCAGTCGGCGATCACGCGGCCGCCGGCCACGGCGCCGCCGAGCAGCATCGCCACCGAGCCCTGGCCGTGATCGGTGCCGCCGGTGCCGTTGGCGGCGGCGGTGCGGCCGAACTCGGTGGCCACCAGCACGGTGGTGTCGTTCCAGACCGGGCCCAGCCCGTCGCGCAGCGAGGCCAGCATCGCGTCCAGCCCCTTCAGCACGTTGGCGAGCCGTGCGTTCTGCGCGCTGTGCGTGTCCCAGCCGCCGGTCTCGATCATGGCGATGCGCGGGCCGTCGTCGCGCGCGAGGAAGCTCGCCGCCAGCTTGCCGACGCTGGCCGGGTCCTGCCGCGCGCCGGCGTCGTGCGCCAGGCCGCGTGCCTGCATCGCCGAGGTCCATAAAGGCCCGAGCTGCGCGTCCTGCTCGTAGAGCGAGGAGACGCGCGTGAGCAGATCGTCGGGCGCGCCGGGCAGGCCCGACGGCGCATAGGAGGTGACGCGGGCTGGCCCGCGCAGCGCGGCGGGCACGGTGGGCGCCAGCGCGATCGCGTTCTCGCGCGTGGCCGGCAGCATCGCGACGAGCCGGTTCAGCCAGCCGTCCTTGACCTGGTAGGGCGACAGGCCGCCCGTCTCCAGCACGTTCTGGCCGTCGAAATGCGAGCGGTCGCGATAGGGCGAGGCGATCGCGTGGACGAACAGCGCCTGGCCGCCCTGGTACATCCGCGCCGTCTGCGCCAGCGAGGGATGCAGCGCGAAGCTGCCGTCCAGGCGCGTGGCCTTGGCGGGGTCGATCGCGAGCTCGCCGCGCAGCCGGGCGTAGTCGGGCTCGGCATAGGGCACCAGGATATTGAGTCCGTCGGCCGCGCCGCGCTGGATCACGAACACGAAACGGCGATCGCTGGCGACGTTGGCGAACGCGAGCCGCGGCGCGATCAGCAGGGTGCCGGCACCGGCGGCGACGGTGCCGAGGAATCGGCGGCGGGAAGGCAGCATGTTTACCTCCGTTGGAAGTCGGGCGAGACGAGCAGCAGCGCCAGCGCGGTAGTGGAACTCTCGGCGCGCGACACGGCGGTGGCGGTGGCATCGCCCAGCGTGCCGGCGAACAGCGTGTTGCCGAGCTGGCGTGCGTCGACGCGATCGCCGGTGCGCGCGGCCAGGCGCTGCGCGACCTCGACGCGGCGCACCAGCGCGTCGGGCGCGGCCCAGCTCGCGGCGATATCGTCGTAGCCGGCGGGCGAGCCGGGGCGCCATACGGGTTGGCCGAGCTGGGTCAGCAGCGGCGCGGCCTCGAGGCCGTCGAGCGAGGTCCAGCCGAGCCCGCGCAGCGAGGAGAGCGTCCAGTCCCAGGGCGTCTTGAACTTGGCGGCGCGCGGCGACCAGGCCTCGGGCGCCTCGACCAGCGCGCGATAGACGGTCGGCAGGTCGCCGCCGCTGCGCTCGAAGGCTTGCGCGAGCCGCTCGGTCAGCGCGGCGGGCGGATCGTCGGCAACGAAATGACGCGCCAGTTGGAAGGCCAGGTGGCGCCCCGTGGCCGGCGCGCGGGCGAGGTCGCCGAGGATCGCGAGCGCCTGTGCTTCGCCATCCTGATCGTAGCGGCGGCCGAGCACGCTGCGCGTGCCGGGCTCGTGCAGCGCCGGGCGGAATACGAAGCTGCCCGGCGGCGCGTCGTTGGGCTGCGGGCCGCGCACGCCGGCCACGCTCCAGCCGGTCAGGGCGCGCGCGAATTCGGTGACGTCGGCCTGGGTGTAGCCGCTGCGCACGCCGAGCGTGTGCAACTCCATGATCTCGCGCGCGAGGTTTTCGTTGAGGCCGCGCTTGCGGGCCGGGTCGCGCGCGTCGGCGCGCATGGCGGCGCGGCTGTCGGGGCCGACCGAACGCGTCTGGTCCAGGAACAACTGCATGGCGGGATGCTGCTCGGCCGCCACCAGCAGGTCCTCGAAACGGCCGAGCACGTGCGGACGGATCGCCTCCAGCTCGAAGGCACCGGCCAGCCCCGCCACCTGCCCCTTGTCCACCGACACCGCGAAATGATTGGCCCAGAAGTGCACCAGCCGTTCGACGAAGGGCGTCGGCGTGCTCAGCGCGCTCTCGACGCGCGCATCGACGGCATCGCGATAGACCGCCACGCTCTCGCGGCGAATCATCTGGTTGAGGGCCTGGCGTGCTGCCTGCGCGGGGTTCTGCGTCGCACCGGGTGCGGCCGACGAGGCCGCCGCGAGCCTGGCGGCCGGTGATGGCGCGGGCGGCATGGACGTGGCCTCGCCGGCACTGGCGGCGCGAAATTCGTTGCGCTGCGCGCCGAAGCGTGTAGCCAGCGCGACCGCGCCTGGCGTTTCGGCCCAGGCCGCCGGACGTGCTTCATAACGCGCGAACTGGTCGAGCAGCCAGGCTTTCGGATCGGCGGGGGCACTGTCCTCGGCGCGCGCGCCGAGGCCGAAGCGGTTCAGCGCGATCGCGGCGGCGGTAAGGCGGGGCGGAACGTTCATACGGAGTCCTGCCGGCGTGGATGATCTCCATTAAACGGAGCACGCCGCGAAATCCGTCGCGTCGGGCGAAAATTTTTTCGGGCGGCCTGCGCAAGACCGCCCGGTCTACATCAACGGCCGGTGCGCGAGGGCCGGCAGGGCGCCGGCGTGGGCAGTTCGCGCGTCGCGGGCCCGGCGATCAGTCTTCGCCCGGCCACCAGGGTTTCGGCGCGCGGTCGATCAGGTAATCGTCGAGTTCCTTGCCTTGCAGCCATTTCGGGCGCGGGCCGCGGCCCGACCACGAATTACCCGAGGACGGATCGTAGTATTTGGCGGGCGCGGCGCGACGCATTTTCGCCGGCTCGCGGAAACCGGCCGCACGCAGCAATTCGTCTTCGGTAATACCGTATTGCTCTACCTGATCCTTGAGAGTCGAAAGCAGGCCACGCTTGCCTTCTGTCTTGGCCTCGGCGATCTGGCGGTCGAGTTCACGCAGCTGCTCTTCGAGAACGTTGAGGTTATTGCTCATTGTGGGTGGGCGAGTGTCGATAGGGCGCCATATTACTAGGCTCGGGGCACATTTTCACATATACCGGCAATCTGCCTGATTCATTCGAGGCATTTAATTACATGCGATTACCCGAAGCAAGGGATTTATTGCACCCGGCGGGATGGGCCGTTGCGCGGCACGCATCCCTTTGCAGCGCGATGAATGCGCCGATAAAAAACGGCGGGGCGGGCCAGAAGGCCCGCCCCGCCGGTATTTCGGGGTCCGGACGGCGTCGCCCGCCGCCGTCCGGCCGGTTCGATCAGCGCTGTTGCAGGCGGATGTCGCGCGACGAGGCGCCCACGTAGACGCTGCTGCCCGACACGAAGCGCCACTTGCCCTGCGTGTCGTCCCACACGCTCTGCATGCGCGGCGTGACGATCACATTGACGCGGCGCGACTCGCCCGGATTCAGGCGAACCTTGTCCCAGCCGACCAGGCGGCGCGGCGGCTCGTCCTTGTACGGCACGCCCAGGTAGACCTGCGGAATCTCGGCGCCGGCCACGCGGCCGCTGTTGCGGACCGTGAAGCTCACGTCGAGCAGGTTGCCCGGCAGGCGCAGCACCGACAGGCCCGAGTACGCGAATTGCGTATACGAGAGCCCGAAGCCGAATTCGAACATCGGATCGATGTTCTTCGCGTCATACCAGCGATAGCCCATGTCGAGCTTCTCGCTGTAGACGGGATTCGGATCGAAGCTGCCGTTGCTGCCCCAGGTCGGCGTGTCCTGGTCACGCGCCGGGAAGGTCACCGGCAGCTTGCCGGACGGATTGACCTGGCCGAACAGCAGGTTGGCGATCGCCTTGCCGCCGCCGTCGCCCGGGAACCAGGCCTCGACGATCGCCGAGACATTGTCCTTCCACGGCATCAGCACCGGGTTGCCGCTCTCGACCACCACCACCGTGCGCGGGTTGGCGGCCGCCACCGCCGAGACCAGCGCATCCTGGTTCGACGGATTGGCGAGCGAGAGGCTCTGCAGGTCGCCGAAGTCCTCGCCGGCCGGCTGCGCGACCACCACGATCGCCACGTCGGACTGCTTGGCGAGCGCCGCGGCCGAGTCGATCTCCTGCTGCGTGTAGGCGCGGAACGGTTGTTGCTGGTCGCTGTTGCCGGCGAAGCTGACCTGCGCGCCCGGCGCGAGCTGCTGGATCGCGGCGACGATCGGCGTATCGAGCTTGAGCCAGGGGTTGTGCCACCAGCCGCAGCCCGTCGAGCTGCCGAACTGCAGGCCGCCGCAGCCGGCGAACGAGCCCGTCACCGGGTCGCGCGTGTTGCCCGAGCCGCCGCCCGAGAGCACCGCCGCGTCGGCATGGCCGCCGATCACGGCGATCCGCTTGAGCGCCGAGGCGACCAGCGGCAACTGGTTGCCCTCGTTCTTCAGCAGCACCATCGACTGCTCGGCGGCCTTCTGCGCGAAGGCGTTGCCGGCCGCGAAATCGACCGTGCCGCTCTTGGCGGGATGATCGACCAGGCCGAGCCGGATCATGGTGTAGAGCTTGCGCCGCACCATGTCGTCGAGCCGCACGGTGGACACCGAGCCATTCGCGATCGCCTGCTTGACGGCGGCCGGCGTCAGGTAGACGGTGGCGCCGACGTCCTCTTCCTCGTCGAGCCCGGCGTTGATCGACTTCGCCGTGCTGTGCGCCGCGCCCCAGTCGGACTGGACCTGGCCTTCGAAGCCCCAGTCGTTCTTCAGCACGGTGGACAGCAGGTAGGTGTTCTCGCAGGCGTAGTCGCCGTTCAGGCGGTTGTACGAGCACATCACGCTGCCGGGACGCGCGCGCTTGGCGGCGATCTCGAAGGGCAGCAGGTAGATCTCGCGCAGCGTGCGCTCGTCGATCTGCGTGTTGCCGCCCTGCCGGCCGTGTTCCTGCTCGTTGCCGGCGTAATGCTTGATGGTGGCGATCACTTTTTCGCGCTGCGTGCCGTCGGTGCGCTCGGCCAGCAGGTCGCCGGCGAGCTGCGGATCCTCGCCGAGATACTCGAACAGGCGCCCGCCGCGTGGCTCGCGCGCGAGGTTGGTGCCGCCGCCCAGGCCCATGCCGAATCCTTGCGCGCGCAACTGCTGCGCGACCTGCCGGCCATAGGCGTTGGAGAGCTGGCGATCCCAGCTGGCGGCCACCGCGATGGTGGCCGGGAAGGTGGTGCTGGGTTGCGAGGTGCTGCCCGAGCCGGTCGAGGAATCGGCCATGTTCAGGTCGGGGATGCCCAGGCGCGGCACGCCCTGGATATAACCGGCGCCGCCGCCGGGCACCGCGCTCATCTCGTACTGCGAATGAATCAGCTGCAGTTTTTCATCGAGCGTCATCTTGCGCAGGAGCACGTCGGCCCGGATTTGCGCGGCGATCGAACCGACCACGTCGAGGCTCGACGGCGTGGGCGGGAAGTTGATGATGTCGGGGGCGCCGGCCGCATGGGCACCGGCGAACGCGAACGCCGCCACGGCGGCGGCCGACCAGAGTCTGACCTGCATGTCTCTCTCTCCGTTTGGTTCTGGTTGGGTGTCTCTGATGCAGGAAGCGACAACGGATGCAACGCGGAACGCGGTCCGCGTGTGCCGCGACGGTGCGCACCGTCGCGACGGAGTGGAGAATCGACGTGGCCAGTGTGATGTAGGAAACCTCCACCGGCTTCGATAGTAGGAATGTAGTCCGACTACAGCATCGGTGTTTTCCCTCAATCCTCGGATCTTTCTTCGTGGTGCCGATGTCGTCTCTTTTTCGAGCGGAAAAGCTTCCCGAGAGGTATCGAAAAAGGAATGTAAGAAGTGCCGAAAAACCAGGCGGGGCGCGGGATATGCGCGAAGGGGAAAATTTCGCGGAGGGGGAGGTGAGAAGGCCCCGCATCGCCATCGACGATGCGGGGCCTTGCCGGGTCATGCCGTCATCACGAGTTCGTCATGCCGATCCCGAACACGTGCATCTTGCCGGCGCTGACCTGGCGCGGCAGCGTGATGCTGGTCACCACCTTGCCCAGCGGCACCGGAATCTTCTGCGCGAAGATGTAGGTCTTCACGTTGTCCTGCTGGCCGCTGGCCGAGTTGCGATAGGCCATCGTGACGGCCACCGTCGAGCTCGGGCTCGCGCCGCCGCCGTTCAGGGTCCAGTCGTCGAAGCTCAGCGTGACCGCCTGGCTCGAGCCGTCCGCGAAGTTCAGCTGCGCCGTGCCGTTGCTCGGGCCGTTGTTGGCCGAGCCGAGCACCACCACGCCGGTGCCCACCGAGCCCGGGGGCAGCATCACGGTCTGCCCGACGGTGACGGTGTTGTCGAGCGTGAGCGGGCCGCCCGCCACCGCCACGCTGGCGCCGGCCACCGCGAACGGCTTGCCCGGCTGCACGCCCGCCGCCGCCAGCGCATTCAGCGAGTAGCTGAACAGGCTGCCGTCGAAGTCCGCGCCCTGGCCGTCGCTGTTGGTCGCGCCGTCCGCGCTGAAGCCGCGGTTGTTGTAGCTGTCGGCCGCGTTGATCGCCACCGGCACGCCGAACGACGGCGGCTGCTTCTGGCTGCCCCATTGCGAGGGCGAGCTGCCCATCGAGAAGTGCAGGGTGGCGCCGTTGGCGATGTCGTCGTAGGCGACCCAGGCGGTGTCGTGGGCACGGCCGTCGATCGACAGCGAACGCACGTAGCTCGAGTTCGGCGCGCCCGCCGCGCGGATCCGCCAGGTGCGGCCGTTGCCGAGCCGCACGTCGATCTGCGGGAACTGCGGGCTGCCGATCGCCAGGCCCGCCACGCCCGGGATCTGCGGGTACAGGCCCAGCGCGCCCCACACATACCAGCCCGACACGGCGCCGAGGTCGTCGTTGCCCGGCAGGCCGTCGGGGCCGGTGCCGAACGCGGTGCCCATGATCTGCTGCACCACGCGCTGCGTGCCCGAAGGCTGCGCCGCCCAGTTATAGAGCCAGGGCACCTCGAAGGTCGGCTCGTTGCCCATGTAGAAATTGGGCAGGCTCAGGCCGGCGTTGAGCACCGTGAAGAACTGGTCGAGCCGGGACGTCACCGTGCTGTTGCCGCCGAGCTGCGCGAACAGGCCCGCCGCGTTGTACGGCACCATCCAGGTGTACTGCTCGGCATTGCCCTCCACGTAGTTGTCGCCGCTGCTCGGCGTTTCCGGGATCCAGGCGCCGTTCGACTGGCGGCCCGCGATCAGCGGCGGCGTGAGCGAGGTGTTGAGCAGGTTCTGCCAGTAGGCCGAGCGGCCCAGCAGCATGCGCTGCGTGGCGGTGTCGCCCAGTTCGCCGGCGAAGCGCGAGATCGCGAAGTCGCTGCTCGAGTATTCGAGCGTCGACGAAGCCTGCCCCCACTCGCCGCTGGTGATGTAGCCGGTCTGCAGGTAGCTGGCGCGGCCGCCATTGGTGGTGACGTTGTTGCAGGCGGTGCCGGGGATGTTCGCCATCTTCACCATGTGCTGCAGGGCCGATTGCGTATCGAAGCGCCGCGCGCCGAAGGCATAGGCGCTGGAGACGATCAGCGAGCCGGCATCGCCCGGCATCACGCCGTCCTCGACGTTGTCGTTGACCCAATGCGGGATCGCGCCGCACTGGTCCGCGTCGTTGACGAGCGACTGGATCATGTCGCTGGTTTCCGACGGGTTGAGGATCGACTTCAGCTGGATCAGCGAGCGGTAGATGTCCCAGCCCGAGAACGACGAATACTGTGCCTGCTGGCCCTTGGCGACCTGGTGCACGGTATTGTCGAAGCCGATGTACTGGCCGTTCACGTCGCTGAAGATGCTGGGCGCCCACAGCGCGTGATAGAGCGCCGTGTAGAACTTCTTCTTCGCGTCGGCGGTGCCGCCCGCCACGCGGATCGCGTTGAGGCGGTCGTTCCAGGTGCTGTCGGCCTGCGTGCGCACGCCGTCGAAGTCCCAGCCGCGATTTTCCGCGTCGAGGTTGGCCTTCGCGTTGGCGACGCTCACGTAGGAGATGCCGATCTTCATCTTCACCGTCAGGCCCGAGCGGAAGCCGAGCTGGGCCACGCCGTGCGAGATTGCGGCCGAGGTGAAGGGCCGGTCGAAGGCCGCATAGAAGTAGACCGGCACCGGCACCGAGTTGCCGCAGAAGCCGCCGCCCACCGTGCTGCCCGAGATCACGCTGTCGGACACCTGCGTGATCGAGCCGGTGGTGGAGGTCTTGGTGTTGGTGCGCGTGGCGTCCAGCACCAGCAGCGCGGGCTTGCCGGCCGGGTAGGTGAACTGGCCGAAGCCGGTGCGCAGGGTGGCGGTCAGCTCCACCTTGATCTGCGAATCGAGCAGCACCGAGTAGTAGCCCGGCTTGGCCGTTTCGTTCGCATGACTGAAGGTGGGTACCAGCTGGGTGAAGTCGGTGGTGGGCATCACCGGGAATTCGCCGTTGTTGCCGCCGCAGCCGGCACCCGGCATGTGCGTCACGCTGAAGCCCTGGATCGAGTTGATGTCGTAGTAGTAGCCGGCCGGCGAGCCCGGCTCCTTGCTGCTGTTCGGCGCCGGCGTGGTGTTGGTGTCGGGCGCCCACTGCACCATGCCCGAAGGCAGGCCGGCAGCCGGCTCGACACTGCCGGCCTGCCCGGCCGGCACGGGGTTCGGCGAATTGCTGGCCAGCGTGCCGATCAGCGGATCGACGTACTGGGTCAGGGACAGGCTGCGGTTGTCGTCGAGGTTGGTCGTGTCGGCCGCGGAGGCTGACGGACGCGCCGCCAGTATCGAGGCGGCGCCACCGCTGCCGCCGTCGTCTCCCCCACACGCGCTCACTGCGCAGGCCACGGCCAGTGTGGCTGCGAGCGTCGTGAATCGATTCATGATCGTCTCTCTCTCCATTCTTCTTTGCTTCTTGCGTATCGACGATTCGAACGATCGAACCGCCGGCTCGTCGCGACTCCTGCTTCGTTACAAGGTCTTACTGTCTTGCTGCGTCGTAAGACTAGGATTCGGACGAATCCGCCGTCAATCGAATAAACACAGTTGTAATATTTTTCTTAGATTTACTAAACGATGCGCAACGTGACGAAACGCGGCGTCGTTGTGCTCAATGCCGGAAGCGGAGAAAAACACGGCGAAATTTGCGGCGCTGCGTCGTGACGGCCGTCGATTCGATGAAGGGAAAAACGCGTGGCGCGAGCCATCGCGATCGCATCAGAACGCGGGGAGTTGGCGCGCGATTCGCGTGATGGTCACAGGGAAGGGAGAAGGGATTCGCGCGACGGCACGAGCGTGCTGCTGCGCATGCACATCGGGCGAGGCGGGAGGACGGAACGGTCCGTCGAGGCGGGATTGTCGGCAGCCGGGCGAAGCGGCTTCGCATGGGATGCGCGGCGTGTTGCGCCGCGCATCCCGTAGCTTCACGTCACTGACGCGGCGGGATCGGCGCGCGTGCCGCCCCCGAGCGCCATTGCCCGCTGTGCCGCAAGCCGTCGACGAAACGCTGGCGTTCGTCGGGCGACAGCGTTTCGGCGAAATCGACCACGTTGCTCTCCACCTGGGCGCGCAGGCGCAGGTCGGCGTCGCGCGTGCGCGCGAGCGCCTCGTCCACGGCCGAGCGATCGAGCTGGGGCATGGCCAGCAGGTCGAGCACGTCGCGGCGGCCCTCGCGGGCCTCGCGCACATAGACGCGGCCGTCGCGGCGGGCTGCCTTCAGCGCCTCGGCGAATTGCTGCTGCCGCTCCGGCGGCAGGCCCTCGGCGGCGAAGCGCAGCGCGGTCCTGGCGGCGGGCGCGCCGCCGGCATGATGGCGGGAGAACCACTGATAGGCGCCGCCGGCGATCGCGCCGAGCAGGAACACGTTCAGCACCACCGAGACGACCAGCACGATGGTTCCGGTGCGGCCGTTCATTCGCCGCTCCAGTCGTCGGGCGAGCCGCCGAAGGTGGTGGTCAGGTAGGTGCTCTCGTGGACATAGGACGGCACGCTCGACAGCAGCGCGGCCGAGGTGGCGAAGGCACCGGCCAGGGCGCCGGCCGCGCCGATGCCGAGCACTGCC
>NZ_VWWC01000120.1:0-23130 GCF_011753175.1 Burkholderia sp. Cy-637
CGGCCGGCCCGGCAGCAGCGCGAAGCCGGCCGCCGCCAGCCAACCGGCGATCGCCAGCGCCGCGAGCGTGCCGGGGAAGGCGGCGAGCACGCCGAGCCCGTGGCCGGGCACGATCCGGTTGGCGCGGAAGGTCACGAAGGGCAGGGCCAGCGCGCCGAGCACGGCCAGCATGACCAGCACGCCGATCCGGTCGAGGCGCGGGGAGGGGGCAGCGTTCGCCGCGGGCGCGGCGGCCTCGCTCATTGCACGAAGCCCTTGGCCTTGAGGTAGGTGGCGGCGACGTGCGCGGCCGGTTCACCGTTGATCTGGATCCGGCTGTTGAGCGTCTGCAGGGTCTTGAGGTCGAGGCTGGCGAATACCGGCTTGAGCCAGTCGGCGATCTGCGGATGCGCCTTCAGCACCGCCTCGCGGATCACCGGCGCGGGCGCGTAGACGGGCTGCACCTTCTTGTCGTCCTCGAGCAGCACCAGCCCCGAGGCGGCGATCGCGCCGTCGGTGCCGTAGACCATCGCCGCGTTGACGCCGTCGGTCTGCGCGGCGGCCGCGCGGATGGTGGCGGCCGTGTCGCCGCCCGAGAGCACCAGCAACTGGTCGGGCTTGAGCTTGAAGCCGTAGGTCTTCTCGAACGAGGGCAGGGCCGAGGCGCTGTTGACGAACTCGGCCGAGGCGGCCAGCTTGACCTTGCCGCCGCCTGCGATCCAGCGGCCGAACTCGCTGAAGGACTTCAGGTGCTGCTGGCCGGCCAGCGGGCCGAGCACCGCGATGCCCCAGGTGTTGTTGGCCGGCGCCGGCGCGAGCCAGACCAGGTGGTTGGCCGAGTAGTCGAGCCGCTTGGCTTCGGCGTAACCCTTGGCGGCATCCTTCCAGACCGGGTCGTCGGTCTTGTTGAAGAAGAAGGCGGCGTTGCCGGTGTATTCGGGGTAGATGTCGATCTCGCCGGAGGTGAGCGCCTTGCGCACGATCGGCGTGGCGCCCAGGCTGATCTTGTCGACCACGGCCAGGCCGTGCGACTTGAGCACCTGCGCGATCAGGTTGCCGAGCAGGCTGCCTTCGGTATCGATCTTCGAGGCGACGGTGATCGAGTCGGCGGCCTGGGCGTTGCCGGCGGCAAGGCCGGCGCCGAGCGTGACGACGAGCGACAGGGCGGCGGGCAAGGCCGCGACGAGGCGGCGGCGAACGGCGAAATCCATCGTGGTACGGCCTCCGGTGGGGACGGTCGGGAAACGTGGCGCGGATCGCCAAACGGCGTCCAAGGTACTTGACTGGGGCGGCTTTGGCAAACGGCACGGGGGCAGATCGCCCGCGCTCGCGCCGCGGGCGGGGGGCTTGCGGCGGCGAGGCATGCATCGTGCGACGGCCGGAACACGGCACGCGACGCAGGCGGGATGCCTCGGTCGGGGTCGGACCGCGCGCGAGCCGCGCCGGGCCTAACGCCCGGCTTCCTGGCGCGATTTCCGGGCAATTACCGACGATGACACCGCGAAATCCATAGCGCGATTCAATTTGCGCAACGGATAGCGGCGTCGTTCAATGTGCTTCCCCGCCGTCGTCGGGCCCGTTGTCGTTATCGTCCGTCCCTCGTTCGTCCATCCCCTGGAGCGCAACACATGGCCGCGCAGATCAACGTCGAAGAGATCGTCGAATCGATCGCCTCCGAAACCCGCATGCCGAAGGAAACCGTTTCCGAACTCTACGAAAAGACGCTCGCCGAATATCGCGACGGCGCGCGCATCCTCGACTACGTCGCCCTGCTGGCCGCCAAGCGCGTGCGCGACGACCTGCGGCAGCAGAAGCGGCACTGACGGGCCTTCGCCCGTCGCCCCGTCGCCGCTATCCCGGCCATTCCTCGTCATCCATGAAGTGGAACGCGTGCCCGTCTCGACGGGCGGCGCGCGACGGCTTGCGCGCCGGCATTTCGCGAGTCGGGCCCCGGCTTCGCGTGCCTCGGCTGCACGCGGGGCCAGGCCGGCTTGCCGCCGGCCTCGCGCTCACAGCCCCGTGCCGCGGGCGTTGAGGATCAGGCGCAGCCCCAGCGCGGCGATCGCGCCGGCGGCCAGCCGGTCGATCACGCCGCGGGCGCGCAGGTAGAGCTCGCGCGGCCGGCGCGTCGAGAAGCCGAGCGCGACGATGGTGTACCAGCCCATCTCGATCGCGAACACGGCCGGCGGCAGCACCAGGTAGGCGATGAGCGGCGGATGCGCGGGCAACAGCGCCGCGAAGATGCTGCCGTACCAGATCGCCGTCTTCGGGTTGCTCAGCTGGGTGGTCAGGCCGACGCGCAAGGAGCGCAGCGGCTGGCCGCCATGCCGGGCGATATCGGCGTCGAATGCAAAGTCGCGCTTCGCGCCGCGCCAGATCTGCAGCGCCAGGTAGAGCAGGTAGAGCCCGCCGGCCACCTTCAGCCCCACATAGAGCCAGGCCACCGAACGCAGCAGGGTATAGAGGCCCGCCAGCGCGATGCCGGCGAATATCAGGCCGCCGATGCCCATGCCCAGCGCGGTGGCGAGCCCGTCGCGGCGCGACAGCCCGATCGCGTTGCGGGCCACCAGCACGAAGCTCGGCCCGGGAATCATGGCGCCCAGCATCAGCGCGGAAAGAATGGCGACGAATGAAGCGGCAACCTGCATCGAATGACTCCTGGTGGAACGAATGAAGCGGACAAGGGGGGATTCTCGCGCGATTCGGCGGCAATCGGCGAGCGCGGCGCGCGGCCGAGGCGATCAGCGCGAACCGCCCGACTTGCGGCGATGCTTGTCCGCGTACATGCGCGTGTCCGACTCGGCCAGCAACTGCTCGACCGAGGGATCCTCGCGCGGGTCGTAGTCGACGTGGCCGACGCTGAAGCGGATATCGTAGTCGAGCGAGGCCTGTTCGGTGCGCGCGTCGAGATTCTCGCGCAGCCGCTCGACGATGCCGGGCGCGTCCACCTCGTGCGAGGTGATCAGCAGGGCCACGAATTCGTCGCCGCCGAGCCGGCCGACCACGTCCATCTCGCGCAGCACGGTGCTCAGCGAGCGCGCGAACAGGGTCAGCGCGCGATCGCCCTCGGCGTGGCCGTAGCGGTCGTTGATCTGCTTGAAGTCGTTGAGGTCGAAGAACAGCAGCGAGGCGCGCCGGCCGCCGCGCTTGCAGGCGTTCAGCGCGTGCCGGGCCAGCACCTCGAAGCCGCGCCGGTTCGACAGCGAGGTCAGCGCGTCGAGCGTGGCCATCTGCACCGCCGCCACCTCGCGCTCGGCCAGCCCGGCCAGGTCGCGCAGGTGGGCCAGCTCGTCGGGGCCGACCTCCCGGGCCCGGGTGTCGATCAGGCACAGCGTGCCGAGGTTGGTGCCGTCGGGCAGCGCCAGCGGATGGCCCGCGTAGAAGCGGATGCCGGGCGTGCCGGTCACCAGCGGGTTGTCGGCGAAGCGCGGGTCGAGCGTGGCGTCGGGCACCACCAGCGGCTGGTGCGACAGGATCGCGTGCGCGCAGAAGGACACGTCGCGGGAAGTCTCGCGCGTCTCGAGCCCGAAGCAGCTCTTGAACCATTGGCGGTTCTCGTCAACCAGCGAGACCAGGGCGATCGGCACGTCGAAGATCCGTTTCGCGAGCCGCGTGATCCGGTCGAAGCGTTCCTCGTCCGGGGTGTCGAGCAGGTGCAGGCTGCGCAGCTTCGCGAGCCGCGAGGCTTCGTCAGCGGGAAGGGGGGCGCTGGACATGCGATCTCGTCTCCCTGGATGCCGGTGGCCGATGCGGGTGCCGATCCGCGCATGCCGCGAGTGTCTCGATGCGCGCCGGAACCCTGCTGCAATCCTAGTGCATTCGCCGCGATCCCGGAACGGGCCGGCGAGTGAAATGCCGGCGGGGTTTGTCTCGATGCGCGCGCCGGGGAATCCGCCGCCGCCGCCCAGCCGTGCCGATCGGTCCCGATCCGCTTGCGCCGAGCTTCCGGAAGGCTTACGGCAATCGCCCGCCGAGCCACGCCGGGCAAGGCTCGGCGCGCTCGGGGAAGTGGCGCCCGAACACCGCGCTGTAACAATCGGTCATTATCGTCACGCGGCGCGCGTGCCGTGGGTGAGCGGTGCCGCGTCCCGGACGCGAGCCCGCGTCCGCCGGATATCATTCGACGGAGAAACCCCATGCAGACGCCGGCACTACGGCACCTGATCCTGACCGGCACGCTCGCGACCGCGGCGCTGCTCGGCGCATGCAATGGCGACGGCACCTCGTCGGCGCCCGCTACCCCGAACGCGCCGCCGCCCAAGGCGGCCTGCGGCAACGGCGCGGTCGCGACCGCCCAGCTGCATTGCCCGCGCGGCTTCACGGCGCCGAAATCCTGAGCGCCGCACCACGACGACCGACATCATCAGGACCCCACATGGTCACCCAATCCCGACGCGATTTCCTGAAGTTCTCCGCCAGCCTGGCGGGCGCCACCGCCGCCACCACGCTGTTCCCCGAATCGATCCGCAAGGCCCTGGCCATCGAGCCTGCCACGGTCACGGGCACCATCCAGGATGTGCAGCACATCGTGGTGTTCATGCAGGAGAACCGCTCCTTCGATCACTACCTCGGCCACCTGAGCGGCGTGCGCGGCTATAACGACCGCTTCCCGGTGACCCTGCCCAACGGCCAGCCGGTCTGGTTCCAGCCTCGCCAGGAAGACCCGACCAAGGTGATCGCGCCGTTCCGCTACGACACCACCAACCCGGCCGTGAACGCGCAGTGCATCGGCGGCCTGCCGCATACCTGGGCCACCACCCACGGCGCGATCAACCACGGCCGCGGCGACAAGTGGGCGGTGCAGAAGACCAACATGACGATGGGCTACCACGTGCGGGACGACATTCCGTTCCACTACGCGCTGGCCGATGCCTTCACCGTCTGCGACCACTACTTCTGCTCGATCCCCGGCAACACGCACCCGAACCGCATGTACCTGATGACGGGCATGGTCGATCCACTCGCCACCGGCGGCGGCCCGCTGCTCGACAACACGGACTACATCGACAACCAGTTCGACGCGATCCAGCTCCAGCCCTTCTCGTGGACGACCTATCCCGAGCGGCTCGAGAAGGCCGGCATCTCCTGGCAGGTCTACCAGCAGGGCACCGGCTTCGACAACTTCACCGGCAACTACGGCACCAACATGCTGGCCGCGTTCCAGAACATCGTGAACGCGCCGGCCGGCTCCTCGCTGCAGCAGCGCGGCAACAGCACGCGCACGCTGGACCAGCTCAAGGCCGACGTGCAGGCCAACGCGCTGCCGCAGGTGTCGTGGCTGCTGCCGCCGGCGGCCTACTCGGAGCACCCGAAGTTCACGCCGTTGTACGGCGCGAACTACATCTCGACGATCCTCGACGCGCTGACCTCGAACCCCGAGGTGTGGAGCAAGACCGTCCTGTTCATCATGTACGACGAGAACGACGGCCTGTTCGACCACATGGTGCCGCCGCAGCCGCCGACCTTCGTCGCCAATCCGCCCGTCAACGTCGGCGCGAGCACGGTGGATATCTCGCTGGAGCGCCACAACGTGGTGACGGCCACCCAGCAGGGCACCTATACCGCCGACACGCTGCCTTACGGCCTGGGGCCGCGCGTGCCGATGTTCGTGGTCTCGCCCTGGTCGAAGGGCGGCTTCGTCAGCTCGCAGGTGTTCGATCACACCTCGGTGCTGCAATTCATCGAGCAGCGTTTCGGCGTGAAGGAAACCAATATCTCGCCGTGGCGCCGCGCGGTATGCGGCGACCTGACCTCGACGCTCGACTTCACCAAGTCGGACGCGAGCTTCCCGACCCTGCCGAACACCGCGAACTACGTGGCCACGGCCGACCTGCAATGCGCGCTGCCGACCTCGCAGGCGGCACCGGCGGCCACCGCCGCGCCGAGCATCGCCGCGCAGGAGCCCGGCACGCGCCTGGCGCGCGCCACGCCCTACGAGCTGCACGTGAACGGCCAGTTGACCAATGCCGGCTACACCATCACCTTCGCCAACGGCGGCACGGCGGGCGCGCACTTCTGGGTCTACACCAACGACGCGACGGCGATGCCGCGCGCCTACACGGTCGAGGCCGGCAAGCAGCTCTCCGACACCTGGGCGCTCGACGCCGGCGGCGGCTACGTGGTGCATGTATATGGCCCGAACGGCTATTTCCGCCGCTTCATCGGCTCGGCCTCGGGCGAGGCCGCCGCGCATCCGGACCTGACGACCTGCTACGACGTGGCCAACGGCAACGTCTACGTGACGCTGGCCAACGGCGGCAGCGCCGCGATGACGGTGACGGCGGTCGACCTGGCCTATGGCCAGGCGCCGCAGACCCTGACGATCCCGGCCGGCAAGAGCGTCGAGTCGCATTGGGACCTGTCGTGCAGCGCCTCGTGGTACGACCTGCAGTTCACGGTGGCCGACAACCCGTCCTGGCTGCGCCGCATCGCCGGCCACGTCGAGACGGGCCAGATCAGCACCACCGATCCGGCCGCCAAGGCGCCGGTGACCAAGGCGATCTGAGCCGGCGCGGCACTCGCCCGGCCATTGGCCGGGGCGGGCCGCCTGCCGCATCCACGGCGCGAGTTCCGCGAAGGCGGCTCGCGCCGTTTCCGTATTTGCGACCCTCATTCCTCCCCGGCCGCCGGCGCGCCTGCGTGTTGCGTGAAACCGACAGCCCGATGCAACTCCGCGCCCGGCGGGGCCTTGCGCCGCCGCACCCGGCGGGGCGGACGGGCGGCATCGCCAGGCACATGCCCGCCACCCTAGGTGGAAACCCTAGGTAAAAACCCTGAGCTGGGCTAGAATGGCGCCTCAAAGGAGGATTGAGGGATGCCTCACCGTTTCGTCGTACTCGAAAAGATCGCTTTCTCGCTGGTCGTGATGTCAGCCGTTGCCTGCACCGCCTTCATTACCTACGAACGCTGCCCCGACGACGTGCGCGACGCGCTCGACGCGGGCAAGGACATGCTGGCCACCAGCGCGGCCGGTTATTCGATCGCCTGCGCCTCGGCCGATCCGAACGCCTGCATCGGCCTGCCGACCTACTGATCCCGCTTCGGGCGGCGCTTTTCCGTCCCGCCTCGGTTCCGCCTCGGTTCCGTTCCGATCCCGCCCGGCTTTCCCCGCTCGACACGCCCCGCCAGCCTGCGCGCGGCCCGGCCTCAGCGCCCCGGCTGCGAGACCCGCTCCAGCGTATTCGACACTTCCTCGCGCGAGGCGCCGCCCGCGCGCGCGGCGATATCGCCCAGCGAAAGCATGCCCACCAGCCTGCCTTGCCCGTCGACGACGGGCGTCCTGCGAATGCGCGCCTCGGCCATGCGCTGCTGGACCGCGTCGAGATCCTCGTCGTCGCGGCAGCAGACCGGCCGCCGCGTGAGCACCTCGCCGATCGCCTCGTCCGGGCCCACCTCGCCGGCCAGCGCGCGCACCGTGAGGTCGCGATCGGTCACGATGCCGACCAGCCGGCCGCGCTCGCAGACCGGCAGCGCGCCGACGTCGTAGTACGCCATATGCTGCGCCGCGTGCCGGATCGTGTCGTGCACCGCGACCGACACCACATCGCGCGACATCACCTCCCTTACCCGAATCATGGCCGAGCCTCCCGGTGGTTCCGTGTGGATCGACGTCGAGCGCGCAAGCCGCGTGCCGCGCGAGGCCGGCAGGCGAGCGTGCCGCAGCCGGCACGGCCCTTGCGGCATCGAGAGCAGGGGCGCGAGGCGCCGGCTCGAACCAGGAGGACATCATGGCGATGATCGTGACAGGCAACTTCCACACCTTCAACGACGCCGAGAACGGCCGGCGCCGCCTGCTGGACCGGCAATTCCGGCGCGACGACATCTCGATCTTCTTCCTCAACCCGAGCGGCCAGCACGGGCGCTTTCCGATCGGCGGCGACGTCTATGCCGATTCGGCGGCCAGGCCGGGCGGCCGCGGCGCCATCGCCGGCACGCTGCGCGGCGTGGCGCTCGGGCTGCTGCTCGGGCTGGTCATCTACGCGATCGGGCACACGCCCTGGTGGGTGCCGGTCGCCACCACGCTGGCGGGCGCCTACGTCGGCGCATTCGGCGGCGCGCTCTCGCGCATGCGCGGGCGGGCCGAGGAGGGCACCGGCACGCTGGAGCGCACCGAGCACGGCGTGGTGCTGGCCGCGCATGTCGACGAGGCCAATGCGGGCGCCGCCGAGGAGATCCTGCGTTCCACCGGCGCCTTGTCGGTCGAGCGCTGCGACGGCGACTGGCAGGATGGCCGCTGGCGCGACTTCGACCCGACGCGACGCCCCGACGAGGCGCCTTGAGGCGCGGGGTCGGAGCAGGGCGCCGGTCCCTGGAAGATTTGCAAACCAGGATGTAGTGGAGGCAGTGGCCAGGCGAGACGCCGCCGCGTGGCGGCGCGCCGGCGCGGCATGCGATTTGCGTGATCCGTGGCAGCAGCGCGCGAGGCGCCCGCCATCCGCGGCGCCTCGCGCCGTCCCCGCAACCATCGAGCCGAACGCCGGGGGCTGGCATCCCGGCGATGGCAAGGAGCCCGAATGAAACCGGTCAAATCGAATCCCTATCCGCAGCAACAGCACGAGAAGGTCGGCGAGAGCCCGGTGAAGACGCCGGCCGCCGGCAAGGACCAGCCGGACGCGAACGCGCAGGCCAGCGGCTTCGCGCGCAACCAGACGCCGGAAACGGTGGCCGGCAAGACGCCGACCGGCCTGCCGCCGATCGAGCGAGGCGAACGCGGCGACCAGCATGCCGACCCGGTGCGCCGCGCGGCGGCGCGCATCACCTCGCTCGACAATGCCAACATGGCGAGCACCGACAATTCCGTCGACGTCGACGGCAAGGGGCAGGAAGCGCGTCGCGAGGCCTCGCCGCTGCAGGACAACGTGATTCATTCGAACGCCTCGCTCGACGACAGCACCGCGCCGCCCGACGAGGGGCTGGGCGGCATCGACAGCCAGCCGCGCGCCGAGGTGCTGGCCCGGCCCGGCTGGGCGGTACGCGACCAGGGCATGGTGATGGTCGATCATCGCGAGGGCAACGGCATGCGACGCGCCGAGCGCCTGTTCAGCTTCGAGCGCGACGGCTCGCACTGAGGCGGCTGAAGCGGCACCGAGGCGGCATCGACGCGCCGGGAATGTGCACCACGATTCGCTTCGCATGACGGTGGTGGCCCGCAAACCATCGCGAGCCTGAACTTCCGCACCTTCGTCCAGCGCGCCTGCGCCGCCGCCACCATCGTCGCCGCCGCCGTTCCGGCCCCCGGCCGCGAACGGCGTTTCATGCTACGCTTGCGCCCGGCCTACGCCAGCCCGGGCCCGCCGCCCTCGCATCGATCGCGCGAGGCCGGCCGCCTGGACGGCCCGATCCATCCGATCGGCGCCCCGGCCGATCGAGGCCGCCCGATTCCGCCTGATTCCGTGTGCCGCGATTGCGCCGGCCGCGATCCGCGCCTCGCCGGTCCGCTCGTTCCTCCTCTCACGTTTTCGCCGTATCCGCCCATGTCGACCTTGCCCTCGTCGCCGGCTCCCGCGCCGCGCGCCTTCGATTCCATCAATCCCAAGCCGCTCGGCATCGCGCTGGTGCTGGTGCTGCTCGGCGCGATCTATCTCGCGCAGACCGTCAGCCTGCGCCAGGCCGCGCTCTACCTGGTGGGCGCGCTGCTCGGCATGACGCTCTACCACGCCGCCTTCGGTTTCACCTCGGCCTGGCGCGTGTTCATCGCCGACGGCCGCGGCGCCGGCCTGCGCGCGCAGATGCTGATGCTCGCGATCGGCGTGCTGCTGTTCTTCCCGGCGCTGTCGGCCGGGACGCTGTTCGGGCAGCCGGTGGTCGGGCTGGTCTCGCCGGCCGGCACCTCGGTGATCGTCGGCGCCTTCATCTTCGGCATCGGCATGCAGCTCGGCGGCGGCTGCGCCTCGGGCACGCTCTACACGGTCGGCGGCGGCAGCACGCGCATGATCGTCACGCTGCTCGCCTTCATCGTCGGCTCGGTGGTGGCCACCGCCCACATGCCGTTCTGGACCTCGATGCCGCAACTCAAGCCGCTCTCGCTGGTGCACGCGCTCGGCGTGGCACCCGCGATCGTGCTGAACCTCGCGGTGTTCGCCGCGATCGCCGCGCTGACCGTGGCCATCGAGAAACGCCGCCACGGCCGCCTGGTCAACGCGCCCGAGCGCGCGCCGCATGCCTCGCCCTGGCTGCACGGCCCCTGGCCGATGCTGGCCGGCGCGGTGGCGCTGGCGGTGCTCAACTTCGCCACGCTCGCATTGTCGGGCCGCCCCTGGGGCGTGACCTCGGCCTTCGCGCTGTGGGGCGCCAAGGGTTTCGCCTCGCTCGGCCTCGACGTGGCGAGCTGGAAGTACTGGCTCGCGGGCCCGAACGCGGCGGCGCTGTCGGCACCGGCCAGCCACGACGTGACCACCGTGATGGACATCGGCATCATCCTCGGCGCGATGGCCGCCGCCGCGCTGGCCGGCCGCTACGCGCCGGTCTGGCGTATCCCCCTGCGCTCGCTGCTGGCGGCCGTGGTGGGTGGCCTGCTGCTCGGCTACGGCGCGCGCCTGGCCTATGGCTGCAATATCGGCGCCTACTTCAGCGGAATCGTCTCGGGCAGCCTGCATGGCTGGCTGTGGCTGGTCTGCGCGTTCGCCGGCAACGTGCTCGGCACGCGCCTGCGCCCCTGGTTCGGGCTCGAGGTCGAGCGCGTGAAGAATACCGGCTGCTGAACCGACGCGGCGCGGGCTGCGCCGCTGTTTCCTGGTCGCCTCGTCGAAACGCGCGACATGCCTCACGGCATGTCGCGCGTTTCGTTTTTGCTTGCTCGCGCAATGGGTTCGCGGGCGCTGGCGCGTGATCATGGATGTCTTGTCCTTCTGATACATTACGCGTCGCGCCGCATGCCGCTGGACGCCGGCGCGCAGAACAACAACCCCGACGCTGAGAGAACAAGCATGCTTGCAAAGAGAATCCGACTCGTCTCGGCCGGCGCGATGCTGGCCGCTTCCCTGGCGATGGCGCTGCCCGTCGCGCACGCCGCCCCCGTCGTCAAGAAGGTGCGCCTGATCGAGCTGTACTCGCGTTACGCGAAGAACGACAACATGGTGTCGGGCCTGCCCGAGTTCGGCGACGACAAGCGGATCCGCTTCAGCGCGGTGGTGGTCGAGCATTCGCAGGCGCTGGTGGGCGGCAATATCCTGTCGGCGGGCGACCCGTCCCAGCCCGACGAGGAACTCGCGCGCCTGAGCGGCTTCGACGACGCCGAGGCGCGCAAGCTCGACGCGCTGCCGGTGGGGGCGAAATTCAATGCGATCTGCTCGATCGGCTACACCCTGCACACCGATTACCTGTCGCTGACCGATTGCGTGGTGAAGTGATGGGCGCGCCGATCCAGTCGCGCCTGCCCGCGCTGTTGGCCACGCTGTTGGCCGGCACCGCGCTGGCCCAGGGCCTGGCCGCGCCGGTGCATGCCGCCACGGCCGCAACGGCCACCACCGCTGCCGATTCGCGCAAGCTGCTCGGCGAGATCGTGCAGTGCCGCGTCTCCTTCGATCGGCTGGCCGCCTTCAACGAGCAGGTCGACCGGCACGCGCTCGGCCTGCCTTCGGCGACGACGCTCGGCGGCGCGCCCGGCGTGGCGTGGACGGTGGACCCGGCGCTGAGCACGCTCGGCGTGAGCTCGGACACGGTGCTGCTGAACAGCCGCAGCGCGGTGTTCCTGGTGGTGGCCTCGGCGCATCCGGTCGAGGACTTGCTGGCGATGGTGCCGCGCGAGGGGCTACGCGTCGAGCTGCAGATGGGCCAGGACGCGATCGTGCGCAAGGACCTCGACGCGGATCACGCCTTGCGGGCCTTCACGATCGACGAAGGCCATTACGCGGCCGGATGCGTGTATGACGAACAGGCCTTCCTGAAGGCACGCGCGGCGCGCGAGAACGCGACGCCCGCGCGCCGCGCCGAGAAGAAGGCCCTGCAGGATGCCTTGAAGGATTGAAGCGGAATCGACGAGGGCGGCAGCTTCAGTCGGGACGTTCGAAGTCGCGCGCGATCCAGCGCGTCGCGCTGGCCTTGTCGAGGCGGAAGCCGGCCTGCACGGTGGCCTGGCCCAGCTGCTCGCCGCTGTCGTCGAAGGCCTTCAGGATGGCGTAGGGCTGGTCCTCGTCGGGCACGATGTCGAGCGTGACGGACACGCTGCGCTCGTCGGTCCACACCGTGACTTCCTTGTGCAGCATCGCCTCGCGCTGCTGCTCGTGGCGGCGCAGGACTTCCGAGGCGGTCTTGACCAGGGTGCGGAACGCATTGGCGTCGAGCGGCTTCGGATTCTTCTTGTCGCGGCCCATGGTCCAGGGGCCGACCAGCGCCGGCTCGGCCTCGCCGTCCTTGATCATCTCCACCGCCCAGCCGTCGTCGTCCTCGTTCTTGATCACGCGGGCGGTCCAGCCGTTGTCGCGCCAGAGAGTGTCTTCGTGGAGGGGCGGGAGATCGTCGGTGAGGTCGGCAGTGGTCATGAAGCGCGTGCGAGGTGAGGTCAGGCAGGGGTCGTATTGTAAACGTTTTGAGGCACGGGCCGGCAGCGGCCCGGCCGAACGGGAGAGCAGGAGAACCATCCAGTGAAGCGCATCTTCATCGTCCTCGCCGCGGCCCTGGCCCTGGCGGGCAGCACGGCCGCCCGCGCCGGCGGCGAACCGCGCGCCGGCATCTACGCGTTGCGCAGCCTGCCCGACGCGCAGCTCGACTATCGCAGCCTGCGGCTCGCGCTCGACCACGGCCTCGTGACGGGCTGGTTCGACAATCCTTCCACCGCGCCGGCGGCCAACAATCCCGATCGCGACCCGACCTGCCGTTTCCTGATGACGGGCCGGCCGGACGAACATGGCCGCCTCGACTTCGTCACCGGCTTCGCGGGCGAGCGCGGCGGCCACATCGTGATGCAGCGGGACGCGCGGGGCGCATGGACGGTGCAGGCGGTCGGCGATCTGCCGAACTGCGACGTGCCCACCATCGCCGTGGGCGATACCTTGAGCCTGGGCGAGGCGCGCGACTGGCGCGGCTTCGTCACGGTCGCGAGCCCGCGCGCGCCGCTCTATTCGGCGCCGCGCGCGCAGGCCGTCACGCGTGCCTGGCTGGTGAAGGGCGACGTCGCCGCCGTGCTCGCGCGCGAGGGCGACTGGCTGAGGATCGACTACTTCTCGGGCGGCGGCGAGCTGCTGCGCTGGATTCGCCGCGCCGACCTGCGGGCCGACCTGCGCGCCGATTGACGGCGCGATACATCTTGCAACACAAGGGCCCGGCCCGCCGGTTTCGCGCCGCCTGGGCCCTCCATTACAATGCGCCCTTTTTTCCCGAAAAAAGACGCACATGAAATGGTTCGCCGCGCTCTGCGCGCTGTCGATCTCCGCGACGGCATTCGCTTCGTCGTGTCCGCAATTCTCTCCCGCCGGCCTGGAACCCGAACTCACCAACCCGAAGATGGTCCGGCAGGCCCGGCTGATCTGCTATTCGGATTTCGCCGTGCTGCACTCGGGCATCACCCACACGCCGTTGTGGTCGGCCGAGCACCTGAGCGCCGCGCACCTGGCCGAAGCGAAGGACGAGGTTCGTACCAATCGCTTCTTCGCCGAGCGGCGCCTGCCGGCCGGCGAGGGCGCGACGCTGGCCGACTATCGCCGCAGCGGTTTCGACCGCGGCCACATGAGCCCGGCCGGCGACCGCTGGAACCCGCAGGCGATGGCCGAGTCCTTCTCGCTGGCGAACATGATTCCGCAGAATCCGCAGAACAACCGCCGGCTGTGGGCGCGCGTCGAGCAGGCGGTGCGCGCGATGGCGGTGCGCGACGGCGAGGCCTATGTGGTGACGGGCCCGATGTTCCATGGCAGCGAACTGCAGACCATCGGCGAGAGCCGCGTGATCGTGCCGACCGAGATCTTCAAGCTGGTCTACCTGCCGTCGCGGAACATGGCCTTCGCGATCGTGGTGAAGAACAGCGACGCGAAACGGTACGATATCGTGACCGTGCATCAACTGGAGGCCGCCAGCGGGTTGCGTTTCCCCGGCGTGCCGGAACGTCTGAAGGATAACAAGCCAGGAGGGTTGTCCGGTGTCTAAAGCGAATTTCACCGCATTTGCCGACGACAGCACCGTCGTCACCATCGCCGGCGACGCGCTGACGGTCAGCAACGATCCGTCGCGCATCCAGATCAGCGGCGATCTCGAGATCGCGCGCGACCAGGAGGGGCTCAAGCGGGCGCAGGCGCTGCTGGCCGCGCTGGCCAGCATCGTCGATACGCTCAAGGCCGTGCCCGACCTGCCGGCCAAATTGGCCGACGAGCCGCCGGCGCCCACCGGCAAGATCGCCAACCCGTTCTGAGAGGGGGCGCCGCCCGAGCCCGCCGCCGCCCGGCGGCTTGGCCGGGCGCCCGTAGCTAGCGCGCCAGCAGCCAGCGCACGCGCGGCATCACCTGCTCGGCGAAGTCGCGCATGTCGGCCTCGAAGGGCTGGAACTGCAGCATGAACAGTTCGATGCCGGCGCGATGGAAGGCCACGATGCGCTCGGCCACCTGGTCGTGGCTGCCCACCAGCCCCGCGGCGGTGCCGCCGTTCGAGCCGACGCGCGCCGATTGCGCGAAGGTGCGGAACATCACCGCGTTCGGATCGATGTTGGCCTTCTGTTGCTCGCGCAAGGGTTTGTCGCGCTCGGCGAGCGCGAACAGATGCGCGAGGTGCGCCTCGGCCTGCGCCGCGCTGTCCCGCGCGATCACGAAGGCGGACAGCCCGAAGCGCAGCGGCGCCGCCGCGCCCGGGCGCGAACGCGCCCCCACGTCGGCGATCAACGCCTCGACGGCCTCCAATGGCTGGCCGTTGATGAACCAGACATCGCCCTTGTCGGCCACCAGCGCGCGCGCCGGCTCCGATTCCCCGCCCACGTAGATGCGCGGCCGCGCCCGATAGGGATCGGTCGGCCGCAGCGCGTAGTCGTCGATGCGGAAATGCTCGCCGGCGAAGCGCACGGTTTCGCCGCGCAGCAGCGCCTCGACCACGGTGATCCATTCGCGGCCATAGGCGTAGCGCGCATCGTGCTCGGCGAAGCCGATGCCGGCGCGCTCCAGCTCCGGCCGGTTCCAGGCATTGACCAGGTTGATCGCGAAGCGCCCGCCGCTGATCAGCTCGATCTGCTGCGCCATCTTGGCCAGCACCACCGGGTGATAGAGGTAGGGCTTGATGGCCGCGATGATCTCGATGCGCTCGGTGAGCGCCGCGAGCGCGGCCGAGGCGGTCCAGGCCTCGAGCTGGTCGAGCGAGGGCTGGTGCGGGTTGACGGTGTGCTGGGCGACCAGCACCGAGTCGTAGCCGAGCCGTTCGGCCTCGAGCACCAGCGCCTTGTTGCGTGCCCAGGAGGCGTCATAGGGTTCGTCGGGGTCCTGCAGCGCCGCGCGCGAGCCGTGCACGAGCGCCCAGACGCCGAAGCGGGGCAGGGGGGCCGTCATCCGTGTTCCTTGATCCGATATGAAGCAACCCGACATGGTCGCGGCCGCGCGCGGGCGATCCAACCAAGTTTTTCAGCTAAGGATGTTCCGTTCCGGCGGTATCGCGGCTTCGCGGCTGCGCTTCGCACGGCCGAAGCGCCTTGCCGCGGCCATGTCTTGAATCGTGTATAAATGCATCTTTCATGACATCGACGCCGGGAGACGGCCATGCATCGAATCGGGTACCTGCTCTGCGACGGCTTCCAGATGATGGCGCTGGCCACCCAGACCATCTTCGAGGTCGCCAACCAGGCCGCCGGCGAGCCTTTCTACGCGGTCGACAACTATTCGATCGAGGGCGGCCCGCAACGCTCCTCGCTGGGCATGCAGGTGGAAACGCGCGCGGTGTCGCCGCGCGCGGGCGTCGACACCTGGATCGTGGCCGGCGTGATCGATCCGCTGGCGGTGCCGGCGCCCGGGCCGCTGCTGGCCTTCCTGCGCCGCTCCGGCTTGCGCGCGCGGCGCGTGGCCGGAATCTGCACGGGCGGCTTCATGCTGGCCGAGGCGGGACTGCTCGACGGCCGGCGCGCCACCACGCACTGGGCCTATGCGCGCGCGCTCGGGCAGCAGCATCCGGCGGTGCAGGTCGAGGACGATCGCATCTACATCGTCGACGGCCCGGTCTGGACCTCGGCAGGCATGACGGCCGGCCTCGACCTGGCGCTGGCGATGGTCGAGCACGATCTCGGCGCCGAGGTGGCGCGCAGCGTCGCGCACAAGCTGGTGATGCACCAGCGCCGCTCGGGCGGCCAGTCGCAGCATTCGGAGATGCTCGAGCTCGCGCCCAAGTCCGATCGCATCCAGAACGCGCTCAACTACGCGCGGCAGCATCTCGATCGCGCCGTCTCGGTGGAGGAGCTGGCCGCCGCGGCGAACCTGAGCCCGCGCCAGTTCAGCCGCGTGTTCACCAGCGAGACGGGGCAGTCGCCGGCCAAGGCGATCGAGGGCCTGCGCCTGGAGGCGGCGCGCCTGATGATCGAGCGCGGCACGCATTCGCTGGAGGTGATCGCGCGCGAGACCGGCTTTCGCGACCGGCGCCATCTGCGCGAGGCCTTCGTGCGCGGCTTCGGGGTGCCGCCGCAGGCGGTGCGGCGCGAGGCGAGGAGTGCCTGAAACCGATTCGATCGGAATCCTGAGCGTTCGCCAGCCGCGCTCGAATGCCGAATGCCGACATGCCATATTCGTAATGAAAATGTAATTAAAAATGGCCTGGCTGGATTTCAATAATGTCGAATGATTTTTCTGAATGACTCGCAGCAGGATCCGGAATGCCAGGTCGGTTTTTTCTGTAGTTTAAGAAGTTAACTGGCCGGCATATCGAATCCCGGACTTTCTTGATCAAAACCGCCGATTGAGAATGCGATATTGAACAAACGATTCGCCGATCCCCCGCGCCGGTTTTTCGAGTTGCCCGTCGGATGAGATCGAACAGGGGAGGCGGGTGAACCGTCAACAACATGACGAATTGTTGACGATCTCGCATATCCCTTTGCCAGCAAGGAATGTCGGGGCCGATGCGATGAAGAACAATGCCCCGGAATGGGCTCGCCTGGAGCAACAATCACCCCTTTCTTACCTGTGGAAAAATCCACTACTTAATAACAAAAAGATTATTCAGGAAATGAATTCGACATTTCTGGGATTTCGATATTTCTGTTGACGCAGCGTTTCTCGCTATGTAAATTCCATTCGCGAAAACCAGATAAGTTAATTCCGAGGGTGAATAACCCGGTTGTGTCGTTGCTGCCGCCATGTCGATTCCAGGCCCTGGCCGGGCTTGGGAAGGCGGAATCAGAACGCCATGCGCGCGGCTTTGCGCGGCCATGGCGTTGACCATCCATCCTGAGAGAAATCATGTCCGTTCAACTAGGATACGCCGTCGTGCGCGAAGCACGGGATGACGCATGGGCGGTCGCCGAGGCGATCGTTCGCGAAGTGTTCGCCTTGCGCAACCTGCACCGTTCCGAGGACGAGACGCCGTACCGCTTCGCCGAGGAAGCGCGGCATCACATCGAGGCGATCCTGCCGGTGGTGGAGCGCGGCGAGCCGGTGACGATGATCCTGCCGGCCTTTCCCGGCAAGTCGCCGAACCGCAGCAAGACGCTCGGCGCCTTGCCCGACCTGGCCGAGAAGCACGCGCTGGCGAACCTGGCGCGGCTCTGCCGGCGCATCGGCGCGCTGCATGCGCCCGGCGCCAAGCTGATGATCTGCTCGGACGGCTACTGCTTCTCCGACGTGGTGAACATCCCCGATCCCGAGGTGCGACAGTACCTGGACAGCCTGGAAGCCTATGCGGGGCGCCATTTCCCCGGCGTGTTCGAGTTCTTCGACCTCGACGACACCTTCCGCTATCTCGACGACCTGACCTCCAAGCGCGAGGAACTGCTGATCGTCCACAGCGACTCGGTCGACCAGATCAAGCGCCAGTGCGCCGAGGATCCGGCCGCGATCGCGATGTACCGCGGCATCACGCGTTTCCTGTTCGAGGACACGCAGGGCATCGAGCGCTTCAAGGGCCTCAGCAACACGGCGATCCAGAAGATGGCGCGCAGCAACGCCTACCGCGTGATCCAGCGCAGCAACGCCTGGGGGCGGCTGATCGACCACGGCTTCCCGAACAGCCTGCGCCTGTCGATCCACCCGCAGTTCCGCGTCTCGAAGAAGATCGGCATCCGCCTGGTCGACTGCGACGACGTCTGGCTCACGCCCTGGCATTCGGTGGCGGTGCGCGAGAACGACCGGATCGTGCTGAAGAAACGCTCCGAGATCGACGAGCGCAATTCCGTGCTGGTGTTCACCGACGGCATTCCCTGCCACTTCGTCCACTTCCCGCAACCGGACCTGAGCGCGCTTCACCATGGCTGAACGAAATCTCCCGCCGGCGGGGCCCGCCGTGCGTCCGCCTCCCGTGATCTACCTGGCGCTGCTGGCGATCCTGTCGATGCTCGGCACCGACATCTACCTGCCCGCGCTCGGCGAGATCCAGGCCGAGCTCGCCACCTCGGTGTTCCTGGTCGGGCTCTCGCTGACCGTCTACGCGGCCGGCACCTGCGTGACGCAACTGCTCTACGGGCCGGTGTCGGACGCGGTAGGGCGCAAGCCGGTGCTGCTGTTCGGGCTGCTGGTGTTCGTCGCCGCCACGCTCGGCTGCCTGTTCGTGCGCGACATCGGCGGCTTCCTCGCGCTGCGCTTCCTGCAGGCCTTCGGCGTGTGCGCGGCCACCGTGCTCTGGCAGCCGATCGTGACCGACGTGCACGCCGGCAACGACGAGCGCGTGCGCGGCATCTTCGGTTTCGTGATGTCCTTCGTCGGCATCTCGCCCGCGCTCGCGCCGCTGGCCGGCGGCGCCATCGCCGGGGCCTTCGGCTGGCGCTACACCTTCGTGGTGCTGCTCGCGCTGGGTGCGCTGATGCTGGCGTGGACCGCCGTGCTTTATCGCGAGACCCATCCGCGCGCGCGCCGCGCCGCGCGCCCCGCCGGGCTGCGTGCCGTGTTCGCGCCGTATCGCACCCTGCTGGGCGACCTGGGCTTCCATCTTTATGCCTGGTCGGTGGCGGCCGCGGTGGGCGGCTACATGGCCTACCTGACGGTGGCACCGTTCGCGCTCGCGGAGTTCGGCCTGGCGCCGGTGTGGATCGGCGTGAGCTTCCTGCCGCTGGCCGGCCTGTTCGGGCTCGGCGGTGCCGCGGCCAAGGGGCTGGCCGCGAAATACGGCGACGAGGGCGCGCTGAGGATCGGCGCCGCGCTGGCGGTGGCCGCGGGCGCGCTGTTCTGGCTGTCGATCGAGAGCGGCTTCGGCGCCACGCCGCTGCGCTACGTCGCCCCGTTCGGGCTGATGACCTTCGCGATCGGCATCACCATCCCCACCGGCTCGGCCGGCGCCATCGCGCGCTTCGCCTCGATCTCGGGCGCCTGCTCCAGCGCGATGAACTGCCTGACCTCGGTCGCGGTGCTGGTGGCCACCATCCTCGCCTCGATCGGCTACCAGGCGGCCGGCAGCCGGCCGCTCGGCGCGATCCTGGTGGTCGCGGCCCTGGTCTCGCTGGCCTGCGCGGCGGCCTTGCGGCCGGCTCACGCCCGCCGGCAGGTTCCCGCCCGCTGAAGCGGGCTCATTCGACGCACGGAGATAGCATGAAGCAATTCGGAATCAGCAATGAACGCTGGCTGGATGAATGCACGCTCACGTCCGGCCAGCCGTCCGCCGAGCAGTTCGGCCGGCTGGCGAGCGAGGGGGTCGAGGTGGTGATCGACCTCGCGCCCACCGACGCGCGTTATTCGATCGAGGACGAGGCCGGGCTGATGCAGCGCCTGGGCATCGAATACCACTTCCTGCCGGTCGACTTCAAGGCGCCCACGCTGGCCGACTTCGTGCGCTTCTGCGCGGTCTATCACGCCAGCGCCGGGCGCCGGCGCCTGGTGCACTGCGCCGCCAACTACCGCGTTTCGGCCTTCGTCGCGCACTACCAGATGATCTACCACGGCTGGACCACCGAGCAGGCCGATGCCTGGGTCGCCGACATCTGGAAGATGGCCGACTACCCGGTCTGGGAGCGCTTCGTCCGCATGTTGCGCGACAACCTGTTCGTGGCCCGCGCCGCATGAACCGGCGCGCCAGCCCGCTCGAGGATCACGCCGCCGTGGTCGAGCGCTTCATGGCCGTGTTCGCGGCGCGCCTGTCGCGCGAGGGCGAACTCGCGCGGCTCTCGCCCGCGCAGCGCGACGAGCTGGCCACCAAGGCCCATGCCTTCGTGGCGCGCGGGGAGCCGATCCGGCTCACGCTGCCCGGCTTTCCGCTCAAGGCGCCGCTTGCCTCGGGCAAGGTGCTGGGCGCGCTGCCCGACGCCGGCGAACGCGCGGCGCTGGCCTATCTCGACGCGTTCTGCGAGGAAGTCGCGAGCTTCCACGCGCCGGGCTGCCTGCTCGACCTGTTCAGCGACGGCCTGACCTTCCACGACCTGCTGGGCGTGCCGCGCGAAGTGGCGAACCGCTATCACCACGCGCTGCGCGAACTGCACGCCTCGCGGCACCTGGTCTGGCATTCGTATTCGAGCGTCGATCCCGCCTTCGACCGCGCCACCGACAGCGCGGATCGCGCGCTCGCGCCTTATTGGCCCGAGCCGCGCGCGCTGCTCGCGGATGTCCGTCATGCGCGTCGCGTCGCCTCGCTGCGCGGCTTGCTGGCGCGCGAACGCGGCCTGGGCGCCGGCGACGTCGCGGCCGGGGAACCGGACGAACACCCGGCAAGGCACCCGGCGGGCAGCGCGATCCCGCGCTCCGGGCCCGCCGCCGGCGCGCCGCCCGATCTCGAAGCCGACGCGCGCCGCATGGCCGAGCGCGGCATCGCGCTCGATGCCTTTCTTGCGGCGAGCCTGCCCGACGGGATCCGGCTCACCGTCCACGACCCCGCGCCCGAGCAGCGCAAGGTTCCTGTCCGGATGCATGCCCGCCGCGGCGAGGCCGCGCTGCCCTGGCATGGCGTCCTCGTGTATCGAACGAATGGAGAAACCATCATGCTGAGCAAACAAGCCGCCATCGACGAACTGGACGTGGCCGTGATCGGCCGCGCCGGCCAACCGTGGTGCGGCGTGGAGGGCGCCGCGCCGCTGGCCGAGCGCTGCGACATGGAGATCGTGCATGGCGAGGATTTCGGCCTGCTGGTCACGCCGCGGGCCGACGGCGGCAGCCTCGACTGCAATGCGCTGCCGCGCGAAGCGGTGGCGGCCCTCACGCGCCGCTACGGCTTCGTGGTGCTGCGCGGCTTCGAGGTGGCCGACGAGGATGCGCTGGTGGCCTTCACCTCGCAGTTCGGCCGCCCCTACATCTGGCAATTCGGCCCGGTGCACAAGGTGATCCCCGAGGAGCAGCCGAACGGTTACGTGCATTCCTTCGAGTCGGTGCCGCTGCACTGGGACCTGAGCATGCTGCCGCTCACGCATCCGCTGGTGCAGGAGGACGAGCACTTCGCGGCCACCCTGTTCACGCTGCATTGCCGCAAGGCGCCGCGGCCCGGCGAAGGGCAGACCACCCTGGTGGACGCGCGCGCGATCGCTCGCGATCTGGATGCCGCCACGCTCGCGCAGTGGGAGCAGCTGAGCCTGACCTACAACACCAGGATGACCTATTTCGGCGGCGTGCCGCGCACCTTCCCGCTGATCGCCGTGCATCCCGAGACCGGCGAGAAGCTGCTGCGCTACCAGGAAGGCAGCGAATCCTCGCTGCAGCGCTTCGAGGTCGGCGTCTCCACGCCCGGCCGGGTGCCCGAGGATTTCGTCGCGCGCGTCAACGCGCTGGCCTATTCGCCGAAGTACCTGGTCGAGCACGAATGGCAGGACGGCGACATCGTGATGGTCGACAACTACAGCGTGCTGCACGGGCGCCGCGCGATGTCGCGCGATTCGGCCGCGCGCGAGCTGTGGCGCGTCCAGGTCTATTGAAGCGCCGGCGGCGAGGAACCCGATCTTGACTTTCGCGACCCGACCCCTGCGCGTGCTCTGCTTCGGCGAGGCGGCCACCTTCGCGCACGTGGCGCGCCCCTATTGCCTGGCCAAGGCGCTCGACAAGCGCGCCTTCGAGGTGCACTTCGCCTGCGACGCGCGTTATGCCTATGTCCACGACGATCCGGCGGTCCGCTATCACGAGATCCATTCGAAGAGCGCCCAGGCCTTCCTCGACGCGATCGAGACCGGCGCGGCGCTGTATTCGAAGCGGGAGCTGATCGACTACACGGAAGAGGATCTCGCGCTGATCCGGCATGTCGAGCCCGACGTGGTGGTCGGCGATTTCCGCCACTCGCTGTCGGTCGCCACGCGCCTGGCCGGTGTGCCCTACGTGGCGCTGATCAACGCCTACTGGAGCACCGGGGTGGACGATCCGGTGCTGCCGGTGCCCGAGATCCGCGGCCTGAACATGTCGCGGCTGCCGTTCGTGCCCAGGCTGATGCCGCTGATGGGACGCATCGTGCTGGCCTTCCAGGCCCGCGCGCTGGACGGCGCGCGCCGCCACTTCGGCCTGCCGCCGTTCGCCTCCTGCCGAGCCGGCTGGACCTTCGGCGACCGCGTCGGCTACTACGACTCGCCGTCGCTGGTGCCGCTCGCGGCGCTGCCGGCCGGGCACGCCTATCTCGGCCCGGTGAGCTGGTCGCCCGCCGTCGGGCTGCCCGACTGGTGGAGCTCGCTCGACGAGGGCCGGCCGCTGGTCTACGTCTCGCTCGGCTCCTCGGGCGACGTGAGCCTGACCGACCGCATCGTCGACGGGCTGCTCGAGACAGGCCTGCAGGTGGTGACCACCTCGGGCGGCCGCTACCTGCCGGCGCCGCGCGAGGGGCTGTACACCGCGAGCTTCCTGCCGGGCGCCGAGATCGCGCGGCGCGCCGACCTGGTGATCAGCAACGGCGGCAGCCCCACCGGCTACCAGGCGCTCGGCGAGGGCACGCCGGTGATCGGCATCCCGACCAACATGGACCAGCTGCTGGCGATGCGCTACATCGAGCGCTACGGCGCGGGGCAGACGGTGCGGCCGGTGCGCGTGCGGCGCGGCGAGCTGCCGGCGATCGTCGCGCGGATGCTGGCCGATCCGGCCTACGCGGCGCGCGCGCGGGAAGTGGCCGGCGCCTTCGCGCAGATGGATCCGTTCACGGCCTTCCCGGCGCTGCTGCGCG
>NZ_VWWC01000121.1:0-22978 GCF_011753175.1 Burkholderia sp. Cy-637
TGCGCCGCTTCCCGATTTCCTTCCCGATTCCCGCGCCGCTCGGCGGCATCGCCCGAGACGCCCTCTTCCCGATCCGCGGCGCCCTCGGCCGCTCCGCCCGCGCGCCGCCGCTCGCTGCCGAGCACGGCCACCAGCCGGTACGCGAGCGGCGCGAACACCAGCCCGAACAGCGTCGCCGCCAGCACCCCGCCGAACGCGCCGGTGCCGATCGAGCGGCGGCTCTCGGCGCCCGCGCCGGTGGCGATCACCAGCGGCACCACGCCGAGCAGGAAGGCCATCGAGGTCATCACGATCGGCCGGAAGCGCAGCGCCGCCGCGTCGAGCACCGCCTCGCGCAGGCTGGCGCCGTGCCGGTAGGCATCGCGCGCGAACTGCACGATCAGGATCGCGTTCTTGGCGGCCAGCCCGATCACGGTGATCAGCCCGACCTTGAAATAGACGTCGTTGGGCAGCCCGCGCGCGAGCGCCGCGGCCAGCGCGCCGGCCGCGCCCAGCGGCAGGATGGTCAGCACCGCGAACGGCACGGTCCAGCTCTCGTAGAGCGCGGCCAGCACCATGAACACGGCCAGCACCGACAGGCCGATCAAGAGCGGCGTCTGCCGCGCGGCGATGCGCTCCTCGCGCGCCGCGTCCACCCAGTCGTAGCCGATCCCGCTCGGCAGCGCCGCGGCCAGCCGCTCCATTTCGGCCATCGCCGCGCCCGAGCTCACGCCCGGCGCCGAGCGCCCGCTCACGTCGAGCGAGGGATAGCCGTTGAAGCGCGACAGCGAGACCGGGCCCAGGCTCCAGCGCCGCGAGGCGATCGCCGAGAGCGGCACCATCTGGCCCGTCGTATTGGGCACCATCAGCGACATCAGCGCATCGTCGGACATCCGCGCGCTCGAGTCGGCCTCGACGATCACCCGGCGCATCCGGCCATTGGCCGGGAAATCGTTGACGTAGTTCGAGCCGAAGGTGCCGCCCAGCAGGCTGGACAGCCGCTCGAAGGGCACCCCCAGCGCATAGGCCTTGGCGCGGTCGATGTCGAGCTCGACGCGCGGGCCGTCGGGCTGGTCCTCGGTGCGGATCGAGGCGAGCCGCGGATCGGCGCGCGCCGCCTCCACCAGTTGCTTGCGCGCCGCCTTCAGCGCGTCGAGCCCCACGCCGCCGCGATCCTCCAGCCGGAAGGTGAAGCCGTCGCCGTGGCCCAGGCCCGGCACCGAGGGCGGCAGCGAGACGTCGATGTCGGCCTCGATGATCTTCGAGAACTCGCCGTTGAGTCGGTCGCGCAGCGCCATCGCGTCCACGTCGCGATGCGCCCAGTCGGCCAGCTCGACGAAGCCCATCGCGATGTTCTGGCCGCTGCCGGTGAAGCTCCAGCCGATCACGCTGGTCACGTTGGCCACCGCGTGCTCGCGCGCCAGCACCGCCTCGACACGCTCGACCACCGCCAGCGTGCGCGACTGGGTGGCGCCGGCAGGCAGCTGGATCATCACCTGCAGTTGCCCGCGATCCTCGGAAGGCAGGAAGCCGCCCGGGATGGCCCAGGCCATCAGCGCGCACAGCGCCACCAGGGCCGCGTACAGCAGCAGCATCGGGCGCGGCCGGTCGATGGTGAAGGCCACCACCCGGCGATAGCGCTCGCCGAGCCGGTCGAACAGGCGCGCGAACGCATTGGCCGCGCGCGTGGCGAGCGCCGGCACGCGCCGCCCTCGCGCCGCGGCGGCGCCCTGCCGCTGCGCCTGCCCCTGCCCGATCGGCTTGAGCAGGCTCGCGCACAGCGCCGGCGTGAGCGACAGCGCGACGAAGGAGGACACGCCCATCGAGGCGATCATCGCGATCGAGAACTGCCGGTAGATGCCGCCCACGCCGCCGGGGAAGAAGGCCATCGGCACGAACACGGCGGTCAGCACCGCGGTCACGCCGACGATCGCGCCGCTGATGCGCTTCATGGCGCGGCGCGTGGCCTCGCGCGGCGACAGCCCCTCGTCCTCCATGATGCGGTGCACGCTCTCCACCACCACGATCGCGTCGTCGACCAGGATGCCGATCGCCAGCACCAGGCCGAACATGGTGAACACGTTGATCGACAAGCCGAAGATCCACATCGCCACGAAGGCGCCCATCAGCGTGACCGGGATCACCACGGTGGGCACCAGCGTGTAGCGCAGCCCGCGCAGGAACACCCACATCACCAGGAACACCAGCACCACCGCCTCGACGAGGGTCAGCACCACCTCGTCGATGGCGATCTGCACGAAGTGGGCGCCGTCGAAGGGCACGCGGATCTGCGCGCCGGCCGGCAGGCGCCGCGACAGCTCGCCGATCCGCTCGCGGATCGCGTTCGAGGTGTCCAGCGCATTGCCGCGCGGTCCGAGCTGCACGCCGACCGCCGCGGCCGGCTTGCCGTTCAGGCGCGACCAGTAGGAATAGTCGTCGCGGCCGATCTCGATGCGCGCGACATCGGCCAGGCGCACCGCCGAGCCGTCGGGCTTGGCCTTCAGCACGATCCGGCCGAACTCGGCCGGCGAGGCCAGTTGCCCCTTCACGATCACCGAGGCGGTCATCTGCTGGCCGGGCTCGAAGGGCGCATCGCCGATCGCGCCGGCCGTCACCGCCACGTTCTGCGCGCCCACCGCGGTGATCACGTCGTCGGCGCCGAGCCCGAACTCGCGCAGCTTGTCGGGGTCGAGCCAGATCCGCAGCGCCACGTCCGCGTCCCACAGCTGGGCCGAGCCGACGCCGGGCACGCGCTTGATCTCGCGCAGCAGGTTGCGGGTGAGGAAGTCGCCCAGCGAGGTGGAATCCTGCTGGCCGTCCTTCGAGGCCAGCGTGACCAGCATCAGGAAGGTGTTGGCCGCCTTGAACACGCTGATGCCCTGCTGCACCACCTGCTGCGGCAGCCGCGGCTCGACCTGCTTGAGGCGGTTCTGCACGTCGACCACGGCGATGTCGGGATTGGTGCCCGGCGCGAAGGTGACGTCGATCTCGAGGTTGCCGTGGTTGTCGCTGTTGGTTTCGTAGAACTGGAGATTGTCGATGCCGTCGAGGCTCTCCTCGATGATGCTGGCCACGTCCTCGTCGACGGTTTCCGGCGCCGCGCCGGGATAGATGGCCGATACCACCACGCGCGGCGGCGCCAGGCGCGGGTACTGCGCGACCGGCAGCTGCGGGATCGCCAGCAGCCCGGCCACCACGATCGCCAGCGCGACGATCCAGGCGAACACGGGACGATCGATGAAGAACGACGGCATCGACCTCCCCTCAGCCGCCCGGCGGCGCGAGCGCCGGTGCCGCCACCAGGCGCGCCATCAGCAGCCCGTCGGCCAGCTCGCCGTCGCGGATCGCATGGGCACGGAAGAACGCCTCGGTGACGAAGCCGAAACGCTCGTAGAGCGCGATCGCGCGCGTGTTGTCGGCGAACACGTTCAGCTCGATGCGGCGCAGGCCGAGCTCGCGATCGGCGGTGTCGAGCATCGCCTGCATCAGCCGGGCGCCGATGCCGCGGCCCGCGTAGGCGTCGTGCACGGCGATGCCGAAGCTGGCGCCGTGCGAGCGCGGCGGCGGATGCACGAACAGCGCGAGATGGCCGACCACGCGGCCGTCGATCACCGCGCACAGCGCGAAACCCTGGCCGGCGCCGCTCACCAGCGGCGCGTGCCAGTTGCCGACCACCTCCGCCGGGCGGCAGGGCATGGCCAGCGTGTAGCGCAGCGAGACCGGCTGCTGGTGGATCGTCGCGACGGCGGCCGCGTCGGCCGGTTCGTAGGGGCGCAGGATCACGGTGTCGGCCGGGCTTGCCGGCACGGTCGATTCCGGCGCGGCGGCCGACGTGACGGGATTCGATCCGCTCATGGCTGCCCCGCCGGATTGAAGGGCGCGGCCACCGGCAAGGCATCCACCAGCCGCGCCATCATCCGCAGGTCGACCAGCATGCCCTCGCGCAAGGCGGCGCCGCGCCGGAAGCCTTCGGTCTCGAAGCCGTAATGGCCAAACAGCGCGAGCGCGGCGGCGTGGTCGGCATGCAGGTCGATCTCGAGCCGGCGCAGGCCGAGCCAGCGATCGGCGAAGTTCAGCATCGCCTCGACCAGCGCGCGGCCGACCGCGTCGCCGGGCAGCGCGTCGTGCACCGAAAGGTCGAGAATGCCCACGTGATTGCGACGCAGCCGCTGCGGTGCCAGTTCGCCGAAGCCGACCAGCGCGCCGTCGGCCCAGGCGCCGAACCCGTGCCGCTGCGCCACCAGCTTGCCGAGCCAGTCGCGCCGCCATTCCAGCGTGCGATGCGGCGCCTCCAGGCGCCAGGTGGCCACGCCCGGCCGCGACAGCAGCGCGTGCAGCGCCTCGGCATCCTCGGCTTGCAGGGCGCGCACGGTCGTCATGGCGGGCTCGATCGCGACGAACGTCACAGTGTCAGCGCGAAGCTGCGCACCAGCATGCCCGGCACGCTGAGGCCGCCGGTGGCGCGTTCGCCCCAGGTGCTGTTGTTGAGCAGCGTCTGCGGCTGGGCGCCGAGGCGCTCCAGCTCGCCGCCGAACAGGCTGTAGAAGCTGTCGTCGAAGCGCATCGCCTCGACCGGCGCGACGATCTCGCCATCCTCCACCCAGAAGGTGGCGAAGCGCGTCATGCCGGTCATCCGGCAGTGGCTGCGATCCGAGAAGTTGAGATACCAGAGGTTGCCGACATACAAGCCGGTGCCGAGCGCGGCGAGCACCTCGGCATCGGCCAGGTCGCCGCCGGCGATCGACAGCGACTCGGGCACCTCGGCGGACGAGGCGCCGTTCGGCACCAGCCCGTATTCGCGCGCGGTACGCGCGTCGACCAGTTGGCCGACGCCGCGCCCGGCCGCCACCAGCGGCACGCTCTCGCGCAGGTAGCCGTCGGCGCTGAAGGCCGGCGCCAGGCCGAGCGAGAAGTCCTCGGTGATCGAGACGCGCGGATCGAGCGCGACCTCGCCCTCGTAGAGCCGCTGCAGCGCGCCGCGCGCGCTGCGTTGCGCGCGGGCCGAGAAGCCCGACCAGCCGGCCAGCCCGACCATCTCCTCGACCGCCGACGGTTCGAACCAGGTGCGGTAGCGGCCTGGCGCGAGCGCCTTGGGCGTGCGCGCCAGCACCGGCAGGCGCGCGGCCGCTTCCTCGACCTTGGCGGCGAACACCTCGTCGCGCCAGTCGTCGCCGGCATAGACCGACTTGATGGCGCGCCCGCTCTTGTCATACAGCGACCAGCTGAAATTGAAGTTCTCGACCTCGTGCCAGCCGCGGCTGCCCGTCGACGAGGCGAAACCGCGCGCGATCGTGCCGCCGGCATGGGCGCCGACGAAGTCGAGCCCTTGCGCGGCCTCGGCCACGCGGGCGGCCAGCGCATCGGCGTCGGGCACGCGGCCGCTGCGTCGCGTGGTGCGCGTCCAGCTGCTGGTATCGAACAGCAGGTGCGGATCGTCGGGCGCATCGCGCAGGGCCTCGCGCAGCGCGGCCAGCGAGTCGGCCAGCGCGGCGCGGTCGCTCGCCCAGTCGCCGCTGGCGGTCTGCTCGACCGAAGCCTGGCGGGCGCCCTGCACCAGCCGCAGGCTCAGCTTGCCCTGCAGCACGCGGCCGGTCTGGCGGATGCGGCCCGTGTTGAAGCGCACGAAATCGGAATGCTCGGCGGCGAACCACAGCAGGATGGTCTCGCCGGGCGCGCGCAGCGCGTCGGCCTCGTCGGCGAGCCGGTCGAAATGCGTCCGCCAGTCGATGGTGGCGGACGTGGAAGCGGTGGCGAATCCGGTCATCATGCGCCTCCGAACACGTCGACGTCGGCGAACACGCAAGCCGGCGAGGCATGGCCGACGCGGATCACCTGGGCCGGCTCGCCCTTGCCGCAATACGGCGTGCCGTGCACGCGGAAGGTGCTGGCATCGCCCACGGCGCGCAGGCTGCGCCAGAAGTTCGCCGAGATCCCGCGATAGTTCGGCTTGCGCACCACCTGGGTGAGCCGGCCGTTCTCGATCAGCTGGCCGAACTCGCAGCCGAACTGGAATTTGTTGCGGTGATCGTCGATCGACCAGGAGGTATTGGTGCGCATCAGGATGCCGCGCTCGGTGCCGGCGATCAGTTGCTCGAGCGAGGCGTCGCCGGGCTCGATGTTGAGGTTCGCCATCCGGTCGATCGGCGCGCGGTTCCAGTTCGAGGCGCGGCTGTTCGCGACGCCGGGCAGCCCGGCGCGCTGCGCCGAGAGCGCGCCGCCCAGCGGGCGCTCGAGGATGCCCTGGCGGATCAGGTAGGCCTTGGCGGCGGGCGTGCCGTCGTCGTCGTAGGCGTAGGAGGCGGCCTCGCCGGGCAGTTCCGGGTCGAAGCTGACGTTGAGCAGGGCCGAGCCGTATTGGTAGCTGCCGAACATCTCGGGCTTGACGAAGCTCCAGCCCGCGAAGTTGCGCTCGTCGCCGAGGATCCGGTCGAGCTCGAGCGGATGGCCGATCGATTCGTGGATCTGCAGCATCATCTGGTCGGGCATCAGCAGCAGGTCGCGCGGCCCGGACGGGCAGTTCGGCGCGGCCAGCAGCTGCAGCGCCTCGTCGGCCACGCGCGCGCCGGCGCCAGCGAAGCCGCTGGCCTCGAACACCGCCAGGCCGCCCTGCGAAAGCATCCCGCGTCCGCCGCCGAGCGAACGCGTCTCGGTCTCGCCGTCGGCATGCGCGACGGCGGTCAGTTCGGGGGTGACGAAGGCGAAGCGCTGGTCGATGCGGATGCCGTCGCTGGTCAGGTAGAGCTGGTCGGTCTCGATCAGCATCACGCTGGCGGTGCGCTCGACGATGCGGGGGTCGATCGCGGCGGCCGCGCATTCGTGGGCGAGCCGCGCCAGCCAGTCGGCGCGCGTGGGCAGCGCCGCGCCCACGCCGGGCGAGACGAAGCTGCCGCCGCGGGCCGGCCGCGCCACGTCGCGATGGTCGATCAGGGACCAGCGCGCCGCGGCCTTCGCGCGTGCGATCGCAGCGTCGAGCGCGGCCTGCAGGCCTGCCGGCGACAGGTCCGGGGTGGCCGCGTAGCCGGCCCCGGCGCCGCACCAGGCGGTCAGCATCGCGCCGCGATCCAGCGTGCGCTTGAGCGGTTGGGCGACGTCGTTGCGGACCTCGTGCTCGTCGGTCCGCTCGTCGACGATGCGCAGCGACCAGAAATCGGCATCGCCGCGCAGGCCGCGGGCGGCCTCGGCCCAGCGTTCGTCAATCATTGGCTCTCTCTTCGGCCGCCGCGGCCGTCGAGAGCATCGACGACGCGAGCAGCGCTTGTGTATAAGCGTGCGAGGGCGCGTTCAGCACGTCGAGCGCATCGCCCGATTCCACCACGCGTCCCGCCTTCATCACGATCACCCGGTGCGCCATCGCGCGCATCACGGCCAGGTCGTGGGTGATGAACAGATAGCTCAACCGGTACTTCTTCTGCAGATTCGTCAACAGCTTCAGTACCTGCTTCTGGATCGATACATCGAGCGCGCTGGTCGGCTCGTCGAGCACCAGCAACTCGGGTTCGACCGCCAGGGCACGGGCGATCGCGATCCGCTGCCGCTGCCCGCCGGAGAATTCATGCGGATACCGTAGCATCGCCTCGGCCGGCAGGCCGACCTCGTCGAGCAGCGCGGCAATTCTGCCACGCCTTGCGCTCGCCGTCATGTCCGGCCGGTGCAGGGCCAGCCCCTCGCCGACGATCTGCTCGACCGTCATGCGCGGCGACAGCGAGCCGAACGGGTCCTGGAACACCACTTGCATGCGGCCGTAGAGTTCGCGCTTGCCGCGCGAGCCGCGCACCTGGGCGAGCGGCAGCCCGTCGATCTCGATGGCGCCGGCCGCCAGCTGCTGCAAGCCGAGCACGGTGGCCGCCAGGGTCGACTTGCCGGAGCCCGATTCGCCGACGATGCCGATCGTCTCGCCGCGGCGCAGCGTCAGCGCCACCTCGTGCACGGCGCGAAAGCGGGTCTTGCCGAACAGCGAGCGCAGCCCCTTGGCGGCGGTGCGGTAGTCGACCGCCACATCGCGCACCTCGAGGATCGGCCGCGCGTCGGCCGGCACCGGCTCGACCTCGCGCACCGGCTCGCTGTCGAGCAGCCGCTGCGTATAGGGGTGTTGCGGGTTGGCGAACAGCGCGGCGGTCTCGTTGGTCTCGACCAGCACGCCCTTCTCCATCACCGCCACGCGCTGCGCGAAGCGGCGCACCAGGTTCAGGTCGTGGGTGATCAGCAGCACCGCCATGCCGCGCGTGGCCGCCTCCTGCTCCTGCAGCTCGATCAGCAAATCGACGATCTGCTGGCGCACCGTCACGTCGAGCGCGGTGGTGGGCTCGTCGGCCAGCAGCAGGCGTGGCCGGCAGGCCAGCGCCATGGCGATCATGGCGCGCTGGCGCTGGCCGCCCGAAAGCTGGTGCGGGAAGCTGTCGATGCGCCGCTCCGGCTCGGGAATCCCGGTGCGGCGCAGCAGTTCGATGCCGCGCTCGCGCGCCGCGCCGGGCCGCAGGCCCTCGTGCAGCCGCAGGCTCTCGGCGATCTGCTTGCCGACCGTGTAGAGCGGGTTGAGCGCCGTCATCGGCTCCTGGAACACCATCGCGATGTCGGCGCCGCGGATCCCGCGCATCTGCTGCTCGCTCTTGGCCAGCAGGTCCTCGCCGTCGAACAGCATGCGCCCAGACAGCTCGGCGTCGCGCACCAGGCGCAGGATGGACAGCGCGGTCACGCTCTTGCCCGAACCCGATTCGCCGACCAGCGCGACGCGTTCGCCGCGCGCGATCGACAGCGACAGCGTCTGCACCGCGGCGCGGCCGCCGAAGCTGGCGGAAAAATCCTCGATGCTCAGCAGCGGCCTTTCCTGGGACGGATTGGACTGCCTGGACTGGATTGGCGTCATCTCACTTGCCCCCGCCGAAGGCCGAGCCGCGGGCACGCGTGTCGAGCGCGTTGCGCAGCGCGTCGCCCATGAAGGTCAGCAGCAGCAGGGTGACCACCAGGGCCGCGAAGGCCGAGATCGAGATCCACCAGGCGTCGAGGTTGTTCTTGCCCTCCTGCAGCAGCTCGCCCAGGCTCGGCGTGGGCGGCGGCACGCCCAGGCCGAGGAAGTCCAGGCTGGTCAGCGAGAGGATCGCCGCGCTCATGCGGAACGGCAGGAAGGTGATCACCGGCGTCAGGCTGTTGGGCAGCACGTGGCGCCAGATGATCTGCGCATTGGTCAGGCCCATGGTGCGCGCGGCCTTCACGTAGTCGAGCGCGCGGTTGCGCAGGAACTCGGCGCGCACGTAGTCGGACAGCACCAGCCAGCCGAACATCGAGAGCAGGATGAACAGCAGCCACAGCGAGGGGTTGAAGATCGAGGCGAAGATGATCAGCAGGTAGAGGTCGGGCATCGAGCTCCAGATCTCGATCAGGCGCTGGCCGATCAGGTCGGTGCGCCCGCCGTAGAAGCCCTGCACCGCGCCCGTGAAGACCCCCACCACCACGCCCGAGATGGTCAGCGCGAAGGCCATCAGCACCGAGAGCCGGAAGCCGTACAGCAGGCGCGCGAGCACGTCGCGGCCGAACTGGTCGGTGCCCAGCCAGTTGCTCGACGAGGGCTTGGCCGGATACGGGTTCTTCGCGAAGTAGTCGATCGTGTCGTAGCGGTAGCGGCTGGGCGGATAGATCACGAAATTGCCGTTGCCCTCGAGGCGCTTCTGGATGTACGGATCGAGATAGTTGGTCTTGGCGGGGAAATCGCCGCCGAACAGCGTCTCGGGGTATTCCTTCACGATCGGGAAGTAGTAGTGCCCGTCGTAGCGCACCACCAGCGGCCGGTCGTTCGAGAGCACGTCGGCGAACAGGCTGATCACGAACAGCGCCGTGAAGATCACGAAGCTCCAGTAGCCGAGCGGCTGGCGCCGGAAGCGCAGCCAGGTGCGCCGCCACGGCGACGGCGACGCCTGCAGGCCGGCCGTCGGATCAGTGGTCCAGGCGGGAGAATTGGATGCGGGGGTCGACGAGGACATAGCAGACATCAGCGATGAGTTTGGTGACGAGGCCGATCAGCGTGAACAGGAACAGCGAGCCGAGCACGACCGGGTAATCGCGGCGGATCACCGAGTCGTAGGAAAGCTGGCCCATGCCGTCGAGCGAGAACAGCGTCTCGATCAGCAGGTTGCCGTTCAGGAAGGCGCCCACGAAGGCGGCGGGCAGGCCCGTGACGAGCGGGATCGCGGCGTTGCGCAGCACGTGCTTCCACAGCACGTCGCGCTCGGGCGCGCCCTTGGCGCGGGCGGTCAGCACGTATTGCCGGCCGATTTCCTCCAGGAAGGTGTTCTTGGTCAGGATCGTGACGATCGCGAAGTTGCCGATCACGGCCGCCGTGACGGGCAGCACGATGTGCCACAGATAATCGAGCAGCTTGCCGATCGCGCTCAGCTCGTCGAAGTTGTCCGAGGTGATGCCGCGCATCGGGAACAGTTGCCAGAAGGTGCCGCCGCCGAACAGCATCAGCAGCAGCACGCCCAGCACGAAGCCGGGGATCGCGTAGCCGGCCAGCACCATCACCGAGGTCACGGCGTCGAAGCGCGAGCCGTTGCGCACCGCCTTGGCGATGCCCAGCGGCACCGAGATCAGGTAGGTGAGCAGCACGGTCCAGAGGCCGAGCGTGATCGACACCGGCAGCTTGGAGCGGATCACCGCCCACACGCTGCGATGCGCGAAGTAGGACTGGCCGAGATCGAAGCTGGCGTAGCTGCGCAGCATCAGGAAATAGCGCGTGAGCGGCGGCTTGTCGAAGCCGAACTGCTTCTTGATCTGCTCGATCTGCTGCGGGTCGACGCCCTGGCTGCCGTGATAGCCGCCACCCCCGCCGCCGGCCTCGCCGCCGCGCGTGCTGCCGTGGCGCAGTTGCGTGAGCACCTGCTCGACCGGGCCGCCCGGCACGAACTGGGTGACCACGAAGGTGATCGTCACCACGCCGATGATGGTCGGGATCATCAGCAGCAGGCGTCTCAGGATATAGGCGAGCATCGGTTTACTCCTTGCCGCCCGCCGCGGCCGCGGCGGGGGTCGTGTTGCCGGCTGCCGGTGCCTTGCGATACCAGTAGTCGATGATCCAGTCCTCGTACAGGTAGGACAGCGGAACCGTCTTGGGATGGCCCAGCGTGACCTTGTAGCCGATACGCGCGTTCGGCAGGTAGTACTGCGGCACCAGGATGTAGAGGTTGATCAGCACGCGATCGAGCGCGTGGGTGGCCGTCTCCAGGTCGTCCAGCGTATTGGCGGCCAGCGCCGCGCGGATCAGCGCGTCGACCGCCTTCGACTTGACGCCCGGGTAGTTCTCCGAGCCGACCTGCGAGGCGGCCGCGCTGCCGAAGCGGCGGGTCAGCTCGGCGCCCGGGATGGTCACCGGCGCGTAGATGTAGGTCGTCATGTCGTACTCGAAGTTGTCGAGCCGCTTCTGGTACACCGCGCTGTCGAGCTCGTGCAGCCAGGCGTGGATGCCCAGCAGCGAGAGCGCCTGCGAATACGGCAGGATCAGCCGGTCCATGCCGGGCTGGTCGTCGATGATCTCGATCGTCATCGGGTTGCCGTTGGCGTCGCGCAGCGCGCCGTCCCGGTAGTGCCAGCCGGCCTGCTCGAGCAGCGCGCGCGCCTCCTTGAGGTTGTCGCGCAGCGAGTTCGGCGGGATCGTGTTCGGCTGCTGGACCATCGGGCCGAACACCTCGGGCGGCAGGTCCTTGCGGAACGGCTCCAACAGGGCCAGCTCCTTCTGGCTCGGCATGCCGCTCGCGGCGAACGGGCTGGCGGCCCAGAAGCTGTTGGTACGGCGGTACTGGCCGTAGAACATCATCCGGTTCATCCAGTCGTAGTCGAAGGCGAGCGCCAGCGCATGGCGCACCCGCACGTCCTGGAACATCGGCTTGCGCAGGTTCAACAGGAAGCCCTGCATCTGCGCCGGGCCGTCCGGGAACTCGCCCTTCTTGAGCAGCCCGTTGTCGAAGTTCTTGCCGATGTAGCGGCGCGCCCACTGGGTCGAGCTGTATTCCATGCGCGCGTCGATATCGCCGGCCTTGAAGGCCTCCAGCATGGTGTACTGGTCGAGGTAGAGCTTGAACGTCACCTGGCGGAAGCGGTACATGCCGCGTCGCGAGGGCAGGTTGGCGGCCCAGTAGTGCGGATCGCGCTCGTAGACGATCGAGCGGTCGTTCTTGCGCGCGACGATCCGGTAGGCGCCGCTGCCGATCGGCGGCACGTCGACGATCTGGTCGAAGGGCGGGCGCGTGCCGTCGGCGCGCATGCCCCACTTCGGCGAGAACACCGGCAGGTCGCCCGCGATCAGCGACGCCGAGCGCTCGGCGCGCTTGAAGTCGAAACGCACCGTGTGCGCGTCCACCACCTCGGCGCGCTTGATGATCTCGAACTGCGCGTTGAACAGCGGCGAGGCCTGGGGGCTCGCCAGCGTGTCGTAGGAATACTTGACGTCGGCGGCGGTGATCGGGTCGCCGTTGGAAAAACGCGCGGCCGGATTGATGTGGAAGCTCGCCGACAGGCCGTCGGGCGCGATCTGCACGTCGTCGGCGATCAGCGGGTACTCGGAGGCGAGTTCGTCCCAGCTGCGCTGCATCAGCGTGTCGAACATCAGGTTCTTCATGTCCGGTGCGGGCGAGCCGCGCACCAGGAAGGGATTGAGCGAGTCGTAGCTCTGCGCTTCGTCGTAGTTGTCGAAGTTGAGCGTGCCGTCGGTCGGCGCGTTCGGGTCCGCGTAGTCGAAGTGCGTGAAGTCGGGCGGGTATTTCGGCGAATCGTATTGCGCGATGGCCGGCACGGCGAGCGCGACGGACGGCAGCGCGAGACAGGCGGCCGACGCGGCGCATGCGAACGCGAGGGCCTGCGCGAGACGGCCGGCAAGACGCCGGCCGGCGCCGCGCGGCCGACGCCACGTGACAAGGTTCATCGTCATCCTGCTGGTGGAAGGCGCCGGACGCGGGCCGGCGCGAACAACGGTGGAGAGGGGAAACCGGGCTGGCGGCCACCGCGCGGCCGCCGCCTCCGGCATCAACCGGAAGGCGGCGGCCCGCCGCCGGCCCGGGCCGTCAGGCCGGACCTCAGAACTTGTAGGTCGCGCCGATCTGGGCGAAGCGGCCGATGTACGTGTAGATCGACTGGTCGTAACCGGTCTGGCTCAGCGTACCGTTCGCGAAGATCGGGTCATACGGCGGCGTGCGGTTGAAGATGTTGTCGATACCGCCGTAGATGGTCCAGTTCTTGAAGCCGGTGTAGGTCACCATCAGGTTGAACTGGCTGTACGAGCCGACCTTCGCCGGCGCCGGGGCCGGAATCAGGTTCTGCGCGTACGGGCCGGTGAACAGCCAGGTGAGCGCCGCATCCCAGCGGTGGTAGCTCCAGTCCAGCGTGGTGTTGCCGCGCCAGCGCGGGAAGCTGCCGCCGAACGGCTGGGTCAGCGTGAAGTTGTTGCCCGCGCCGTCCACCGGGGCCGCGCCCGGCTGGCCGATCTTGAAGCTCTTCACGTAGGCCCAGTCGCCCGACAGCGTCAGCGTGCCGAAGCTCTTGAGCGGCAGCGCCTGGCGGAAGGTCGACTCGAAGCCGTTGGTGTCGAGGTAGCCCAGGTTGGTGTACGGCGTGATCTTGTAGAGCAGCGCGCCGGTGTTCGGATCGTTGACGATCTGCGTCGGCGTACCCTGGCCGATCACGTTGTCGACGCGGATCTTGTACCAGTCGAGGCTGAAATCGGTGTAGCGGCTCGGCGAGAGCTGGAAGCCGATGTTCAGGTTGCGGGTGTGCTCCGGCGCGATGTTCGGATTGCCCACCGTGATCGACGTGTAGTTCTGGCCGCTTGCCGAATCGACCTGGCTGCCGATGGTGCGCGAGGCGCTGTCCTCGACGAAGGTCGGGGCACGGAAGCCGCGGCTATACGACGTGTACAAGGTCAGCTGCTGCGCCGGCTGGTAGCGCAGGGCGAAGCGCGGCGAGAACGCGCCGCCGACGTCCGAGTAGTGGTCGTAACGGCCCGACTGGCTGAAGGTCAGGTTCTTCAGGATCGGCACGTTCAACTGGTAATAGACCGCCGCGACGTTGCGCTGGCCGTTCACCGTCTGCAGGTTCGGCGAAGTCACCAGGCCGTCGGCGAATTCCGAGCCCGGCGCGAGGAATTCGCTCTGGTGCGTGAACTGCGCGCCGAGACCCAGGCCGACATCGCCGGTGGGCAGGTGGAACAGCGTCGGCGTGGACAGCGTCGCGTCGATCGTGTCGAGCTTCGAGATCCCGAAGGTGCTGGCGTCCTGGAACAGGCCGTTGAGCCCGTTCGGCGTCGAACCCGGGTTCGCGAAATTGAGCGCGCCGTTCTGGTAGATGTTGTTCAGCGCATTGACGTTCAGCTCGTTCGAGAACGAGTTGGACACCGTGCTCTGCGAATGGCTCAGCGAGGTCGCCCAATCCCAGTCACCGCCGATCGGCAGGCCGAACGAGCCCTTGATGCCGGTCGATGCCCGCCAGAACGTCGAGGTGGTCTTCTCCGCGACCGCTTCCGGGAACGAGTAGGTCAGTTGCGACGGCGCGCCCGTGGTGTTGAACGGGTTGCTGGTCGGGACGATGGTGTTGAACGGCGAGAGCTGCTGCGTGACCGGGTTCCAGACCAGCGCCGGACCTTGCGGGTTGCCGACGGTGTGGGTGCCCTGGTTCGAGGTCGACGAGATGCTGCTGATCATGAAGTCGCCGAACGCGGTGGTCTTGTCGTCCACCTTGAAGTCGCCATGCAGCTTCGCGTTCAGGCGCTCCGTCATCGGCAGGATCGACATGCTCTCGGCGGTGTTGGCCGCGCAGACCGTGCCGCCCAGGCCGTTGGTGGCCGCCAGCGAGTTGGTGCCGGCCGGCCGCACGACGCTGCCCGGCGGGCAGCCGGCGAGCGCCTGCGCGTTGCCGCCCGGCAGGTTCCAGTACGAGGGCGCCAGCACCGACAGGCCGCCGGGGAAGCCGGTGAAGTCCTGGTTGCGGGTCGAATCGCGGTCCGCCAGCGTGAAGCCGTTGGACTTGTAGTAGCTGGCCGCCGCCGTGATGTTGAAGCGGTCGGCGTTCAGGTCGCCGAAGCCGGCCAGGATGCCGAACTTGGTGGTGCCGTCGCCGTTGCCGGAATTGATCGCCGAGCCCAGGCTGCCGTCGAGCTGCACGCCGCGGAAGTCGTGCTTGGTGATGATGTTGACCACGCCGCCGATCGCGTCCGAGCCGTATTGCGACACGGCGCCGGTCTTGACGATTTCGATCCGCTCGATCGCGTTGAGCGGCAGGGTGTTGAGGTCGAAGAAGGAGTCGTCGGCGTTCGAGAAGAACGCGAACGGCGCGACGCGCTGGCCGTCGACCAGCACCAGCGTGTACTTCTCGGGCAGGCCGCGCAGCGCGATGCCGGCCGCGCCGGCCGCGAAGCTGCTGCTCTGGCCTTCGCCCCAGCTGTTCGCCGAGTTGGCGGTGGTATTGCGCAGGAAGTCCGCCACCGTGGTCGCGCCGCTGCTGGTGATTTCCTTCGGCGTGATGGTCTGCACCTGGTTGAAGCCGACCTTGTCCGAGCTGCGGATCAGCGAACCCGTCACCTCGAAGCGCTTGATCTGCTGCACCTTGTTGCCACCCGCGGGCGCGGCCGCCGTGGCGGCGGTACCCGAGGCACCCGCCGGCGCGTCGGCCGTGGCGGCCCCCACGCTGGACGGCGTATCCGCCTGCGCCACCTTGATGGCCGGACCGGATGCCAGGGCATCCGCCACTGCAACCGGCCCCGCCGCCGGCTGGCTCTGCGCGAACGCCGGCACTGCCAGCGTCGCCGCCAATGCGATTTCCGCCCAGACGATCTGCCTGACGGCCATCGCCAACACTCTCTGTTTCATCTTGCCCCTCTCGCTGAACAAATAGACCCCACCCGTCGCGCGCGGAATCTCATGAATTCCGTTCGCCGCCGACGCGGCACGCGTTTCGGCACCGATTGCCAAACCCTGTTTTATTGCCGGTTCCCTGCTATGTAGTGCGTGTTACCGCGTCGCCCGCAGCGGATGCATCCGTGACGGCATCCTTACAATTTGTTAGTCCTGCGAACGATACTGCCTGAGCGACAGCTGCCTGCTTCGCGACCGGTTCGATCGACCGGGTCGTCGCGACCCCGCGCCCTCCGCGGTGCCGCCTGCCTGTTCGCGAGCCGTGGCACGGGCCCGCTGTTGTATGTGCTGCCTACCGCTTCCCCCTGCCGGCCGCCTGCTCGCCGCCAGTTCGGGTCAGAACAATCTCGGCGTCCCGACCCAGACCATCCACGACTCCTCGGCCGCCACGTTGCGCCATGCATGCGTGACGTTGGCCTCGTAGTGCGCGGTGTCTCCCTGCTTCAGCGTGAAGGTGCGACCGTCGAGGGTCAGCGCGATCTCGCCGCGTATCACGTACAGGAACTGCTCGCCCGTATTCGACGCCACGGCGGACTGGGCATGGTCCACCGGCATCTTCACCAGCACCGCGTCGAGCTGGCGGCTGTCCATCTGGTTGGTCAGCCGCGCGAACGAATTGGCCGAATCCGTGAAGCTGAAGAACTGCAGCGTCTCGGCGCGCCGGACCGACTTGGCCTCGGTGGGCGCCTCGACGAAGTACTGCATGCTCACGCCGAGCGCGCGGGCGATGCCGACCAGCGATTGCAGCGAGGGCGTCGCGCGGCCGCGCTCGACCTGCGAGAGGAACGGCTTGGAGATGCCCGCCATCACCGCCACCTCGTCCAGCGTCAGCTTCAGCCGCTGCCGCAGCGCGCGGATCCGGCCGCCGATCGCCGCCGACGCGGACATCGATTCATCGAGGATCGGAACCATGTTAGATCGCTGTTCATTTCGCCACGACGAGGGTCCACAGCCGCGCCAGCTCGGCCGTCCCGTCGTTCCCGTTGACGGCCCGGAACGCCTGCACCGCATGGGCCTTGTCGCCCGCCACGTAATACGCCTCGCCGAGCCGCAGCTGCGCGAGATCCGGATGCGCCAGGCCGCCCTTGGCGATCGCCTGGCGGATCTGCGCGATGCCCTCGGCGCCCTTGCCGGCGAACACCAGGTTCAGGCCGGCGTCGACCGGGTTGACGGGATTGTCGGGGTCGGGCGGCGCGGTCAGTCGCTTGACGGCCAGCGCCTGCAGGCGCTTCTCGCGGTCGGCCTGGGCGTCGTGGCCCAGCACGCCGGAGGCGAAGCCCTGGTCGATCACCTGCTTGCCTTCGGCGGTCGAGCCGACCACGATCGCGAGCTGGGTCATCTCCATGTAGTCGTCGACGCTCGCCAGGCTGTTGGTGGCACGGCGCAGCCGGTAGATGTCGAGGTCCAGCGACGACAGGTAGCCCGGCCGCGTGCGGATCGCGTTGAACAGTTGAGTCTGGTAGGCCGGGTTCGGGTGGTGGATGGCCAGCGATTCCAGCGCCGAGAGATAGGTCGCGCTGTCGTTGGCGTGCTGCGCGCAGGTGGCCAGCATCTGCAGCGAGCCTTCGTCGGTGACGCGCCCGGCGCGCGTGTCGGCGTCCACCGCCGGCTTGAGGGTGGCCACCACCTGCTTGCAGTCGTTCGAGAGGTAGTAGGACTGCAGCAACAGGGTGCGCATGTCCGGATCGTTGCCGCCTGCCTTCTGGTAGCGCTGCGCGGTGCGGATCGCCGCGGCATAGTTCTTCTGCTGGAAATAGAGGCCCGCCAGCGTGGCGGCGGTGCGCTGCTCGTCGGCCGCGCCCGCGTGGCCCGAGGCCAGCACCGCCTCGTAGGCCTGCTGTGCGGTGCCGGTGTCGCCGGCGGCGATGGCGGCCGCGCCGCGCATCTCGTCGACCGTCACGGCCTCGTAGGGCGTCTTGTTCGGCACGGCCTGCGCCTGCGCGATCTTGCCGAGCGCGTCGCGATACTTGTGGGCGCGATAGAGGTCCTGCGCGGCCGCGAGCGGCTTGGCGATCTCGGGGCGCAGCGAGTCGGCCGCGTGCGAGATGCCCGATGCGCAGGCAAAAAGAACCCCCAGCGCGGCCGCGAGCGCGGCGCGCTTCATCCGTTGGTCGATCATCGAGGTACCCGGTTCGTTACTGCATGTACTGTTCGTTGCCGATCAGGCCGATCTTGGTGGCGCCCACGCGCTGCGCGGCGGCCAGCACGCCCGCCACGTCGCGATACGGCACCAGCTTGTTCGGCCGCAGATGGATCTCCGGCTGCACCGGCTCGGCCGCGGCCTGCGAGAGCTTCTGCTCGAGCGCGGCGCGGTTCGGCACCAGGGTGCCGTTCCAGGTGGTGGTGCCGTCGAAGTCGATGTCGATCTGCACCACTTCCGGCGGCGTGGCCGGCGGCGGCGGATTGCCGACCGGCAGGTCCATCTTCACCGAGTGCATCTGGATCGGGATGGTGATGATCAGCATGATCAGCAGCACCAGCATCACGTCGATCAGCGGCGTGGTGTTGATGTCCACCATCACTTCCGGCTCGCCGCCACCGCGCGAAACGTTCATTCCCATCGTCTGCTCCTAGCCGCGAGCCGGCGGCTCGGTAATGAAGGACACTTTCGCGATCCCCGCCCGTTCGCAATCGGTGATCAGGCGCCCGATGAATTCGTAGCGGGTGTCCTGGTCGCCGCGCACGTGCACGTCGGGCTGCGGGTTCATCTGCGATACATCCTTCAGCTTGGCGAGCAGGGTCGGGCTGTCGACCAGCTTCTCGCCCCAGAAATACTGCCCTTCGCGGTTCACGGCGATCTCGATGCTCTTGGGCTTGGTCTGCAGCGGCTGCACGGTTTCCTTGGGCAGCTGCAGCGGGATCGTGTGCGTGACCACCGGGATCGTGATCAGGAAGATGATCAGCAGCACCAGCATCACGTCCACCAGCGGCGTGGTGTTGATATTGGCGATCACCTCGTCGTCGCCTTCCTCCTGCCCGACACTCATGGCCATGGCGAATCTCCGCTCAGCGGCCGAGCGAGGCGGCCGGCGCGCGCACCGCGCGCTTGCCGCCGCCTGCCAGCACCACGGTGTGCAGCTGGGCGCCGAAGTTGCGCACGCGCTCCATCACCGACTTGTTGCGACGAACCAGGAAGTTGTAGCCGAGCACCGCCGGCACCGCCACCGCCAGGCCGATCGCGGTCATGATCAGCGCCTCGCCCACCGGGCCGGCGACCTTGTCGATCGAGGCCTGGCCGGCGATGCCGATCGCCGTCAGCGCGTGGTAGATCCCCCACACCGTGCCGAACAGGCCGACGAACGGAGCGGTCGAACCGACCGTGGCCAGGAAGGCCAGGCCGTCCTGCATGCGGTTCGAGACATTGGTGATGCCGCGCTCGACCGAGGCGTCGATCCAGGTGTTGCGGTCGACCGCCTCGAGCAGCGCCTCCTGGTGATGCTCGCCCGCCTCGATGGCGGTTTCGGTCAGGAAGCGGAACGGCGAAGCCTCGTCGAGCAGCTTGACGCCCTCGGCCAGGGTCGGCGCGGTCCACAGCTGTTCGTCGGCGTGCTTGGCGCGGCGGTTGGCGCGCAGCTGCTCGAGGAACTTGGTGATCATGATGTACCAGCTGCCCATCGACATGATGACCAGCAGCACCAGCACGAAGCGCGCCACGAAATCGCCGCCCTTCCAGAGCGCGCCGAGCCCGTAGGGGTTGCTGACCGCCTCGGTGGCGGCCGGTGCCGGCGGCGGCACCGCGTCGGCCGGCGCGGCCTCGGTGGCGGGTGCCGTCTGGGCGGCCGCCGGCGCCGAGCTGGCCGCGGCATCGCTCGACTGCGCATAGGCAGCCTGCGGCGCCAGCAAGGCGACGGGGGCAAGCAGCCCGGTGGCGGAAATCATCATGCTTGCCGCGAGCGCGGCGATCGAACGCTTGGCCATACCCAACTCCTGTCGATTCGTTGTACTGACGAACACGTCACGTGCTTCGCCGCCCGGTGCCGGCCCCGCCGGCACCGCTTCAGATTGATGAACTCAGTTCAGGTTGAACGAGAAGGGAACCTGCACGCGCACCGGCTGCCCCTGCCCGACGCACTTGAACTGCTTGACCGCGTTGAAGGCGGCGCGATCGAGATCGGAATCGGCCGACTGCGCGACCCGCTCGTTGGTGATCTTGCCGTCCGCGTCGACCGTGAATTCGATCAGCACGTCGCCGGTGATGTTGTTTTCCTGCGCGGCCTGCGGATAGCGGATCGAGCCGCGGATCTGGTCCGAGTTCGGGCACACCACGCCGACTTCATGGCTGACGGGCTTGGGCGCGGGCGCGGCCACCGGCGGCGGCGCCGTGACGGGCGCGGACACCACGGGTGCGGCCTGGTGGACGATCGGCGTCTGCACCGGCGCCTGCACCGGCACCTCGGGGGGCGGCACGAACGGCGGCGGCGGCGGAGCGAATTTCGGCGGCGGCAGCTTGACGACCGGCATCGGCGGCGGAGGCGGCGGCTTGACCGGCTCGATGATGCGGGTTTCGATCGGGTGCTGGATGACCTGCACGACCTTGGTGGCAAGGCCGTTGAGCAGCGCGTAGATCAGCACGACGTGCAGCAGCAGCACGATGGCGATTCCCGCGTAGCGCCGGACCGGCTGCTTGCGCGAGGCGTCGTACTGGCGGGGACGGCCGAGTTGCGCCAGCCCGCTGTTCGACGCGGCGAGGCCCTCTTCAATCTTCATTGTCAAATCAATCCCCCCGGACGGGATGCGCCCGGTAACCGGTTGCACCCGGATCGGGTGCAACCGACGTCTCGTAACCGGGGAGCGGATCCCGCGCAATATCGTTTGGATTCCAAATCGATAGCGCCGGTCCCTGCTGCCCGAATGATCAAAAAGCCAGAACCTCTGTGTTGTGTCGCCCGTCGCGCGCCGGAATCGACGCCATCGCGGCATCGTTCGGTGCTTCTGCGCGGCGCTCAGGCTGGCGGTGATCGACCGTCCAGCGATTCGCCGCCGGTTTGCGACATGACTTGGGTGCAGAAGATATCGCAGAAAAAAAACGCTCGTCAAACTTTATTTGATGACCCCACACTAAATTTGGAGGGTTTATTCCAATTCCTTGGTGAGCCCCTTCCGACAAGGCTTCCCGCGAATCTCGTTAATCTATTTGTAAAGCAGATTACAAATCTGTTTTTGAGAAATAGATATGCACGATAATCGTGCGATGCACCAATTTGGACTGCACTGCAGTGCGGCAATTTCCATTGCATTACAAATTGGCTGACATCGTATTTACCCGAATTCCCATTCCTTTATATGCACCATTCCGAATTCGGCATGAAGCGCGGCAATCGCGTCCGATGCGCTCCGCCGAGTTTCATTTCCTGCTCCGCTCCAAGCCTGTTCATTCGCATTACTGATCATCAAGATTCCGAACGCTCAAGCATTCATCGAAACGATCATCGTCAGAATTCCTGATCGATTTCCGAAACCTCCCGGTCGACCGCGCCGCGCCCGTCATCGCGCGGTGGCATAATCGATCCGCTCCCACAGCATCGCGGTGCGCCGCGCGCCGGCGCCCGCCGTCACGATGACCGATCCGATCACGCTTCCCGCCCCCGACAATCCGCTGCGCGTGCTCGTCGTCGACGATATCGGCGCGAGCCGCGCGGAAACCGCCTCGCAGGTGCGCGCCTCCGGCCATCACGTGCTCGAGGCCGACAGCGGCGCGGCCGCGCTGCGCATCGTCGAGACCACCGACGTCGACCTGGTCCTGCTCGACCTGCTGATGCCCGACATGGACGGCTTCGAGGCCACCCGCCGCCTGCGCGCGATGCGCGAGCGCGCCTGGCTGCCGATCGTGGTGATGTCGTCGCTGCATGGCGCCGAACACTTCGTGCGCGCGGTCGAGGAAGGCGCCGACGACTACCTGGTGAAGCCCGTCGACGGCGCGCTGCTGGCAGCGAAGATCCGCAACATCGGCCACGTGCTCGAACTGCAGGCGCGCGTGGCGAATCTCGCCGCGCACAATCGCGAGCTGTTCGACCATGTCGGCGACGCCGTGCTGACCATCGAGGACGGCCTGCGCATCTGCGACGCGAACGCGGCCGGCTACGCCCTGCTCGGACTGGACGCGCTGCCCGACCAGGGCGCGCCGCTCGACGCGCTGCTGCCCGCCGAGCTGGCCGAGCGGCTGCGCGCCGACACGCCGCCCGCCGCCTGCCAGGCGCTGGTGCGCGGCCCCGCGGGCGACACCTTCCCGGCCGACATCCGCATCAGCCGCTGGCGCACCAGCGCGCGGCCGCGCGTCTCGCTGGTGATCCGCGACCTGACCGAGCAACGCCGGCTCGACCGCCTCAAGGACGATTTCCTCAGCACCGTCAGCCACGAGCTGCGCACGCCGCTGACCTCGGTGAAGGGCGCGGTCGACCTGCTCGCCGGCGGCGCGGCGGGCGAGCTGCCGGCGCCCGCGCAGAAGCTGGTCGACATCGCGCGCCGCAACGGCGAACGGCTCGGCCGCCTGATCGACGACGTGCTCGACGTGGCCAAGCTCGAGGCCGATCGCATGACGCTGCAGCGCCGCGCCTGCGCGCTCGACACGCTGGTGGACGAGGCGCTCGCCGCCAACCTCGACTACGCGCGCCGCGTCGGCGTCACGCTCACGCGGGTGGGCGCGCCGTTCGGCTGCGAGGTCTGGGTCGACCCGGACCGCTTCCTGCAGGTGATGGCGAACCTGCTGTCGAACGCGATCAAGAATTCGCCGGCCGGCAGCGCCGTGGAGATCCGCGGCGCCACCGACGGCACGCGCGCGCGAATCGCCGTGCGCGACCACGGCGGCGGCATCCCGGAAGCCTTCCGCGCCCGCATCTTCGAGAAGTTCTCGCAGGCCGACGAACGCGACCGGCGGGTGGGCACCGGCACCGGGCTCGGCCTGCACATCACCCAGGTGCTGGTCGAGCGCATGCACGGCACGGTCGGGCTGGTCTCGACGCCGGGCCACGGCGCCGAATTCCATGTCGACCTGCCGACCGGCGACGCCGCGGCCGTGCTGCCGCCGGCGCGGCCGGTGGCGCTGGTGATCGATCCGGACCCGGCCTGGCGCGCGCGCATCGCCGCCGCGCTCGCGCCCCGATTCGCCACGCTCG